>PIVQ01000532.1 GCA_003354055.1 Desulfobacteraceae bacterium
CGCCTGTGACAAATATATTAAGACTACAAACACTAAAGCTTGCCCTCGAAGTGTGGGTGGCCGAAGGACTGGAAAAAGAATCAAACGCTTTTATTGACAGACCTCTTGGCGACACATAACACCATCATTGTTCACTATGGAACAGCTATAATCATCCACCTATGTTGCCATTAACGGCATCGCCATTGATTTGGAATCCATTCAGGAGATTCTTAAATAAGAACTTTATGTAGATGAACTTGTAAGTATAAGAGGGTCTGACATTAAATCCGCTGATGAACCAATGCCTATCCATCAATTTCCCTCTGACCAGCCGGAAGAATTTTATCAAGATCCAGGTTGTGCCTTTTAAGCTTATTTCTCAAAGTGGTTCTCGTGATATTCAATATTTTGGCAGCTTCTGTTTTGTTTCCTTTTGTCTGTTTCAGTGTTTCTATGAGAGCTATTTTTTCTATATCGTCCAGAGTTTTGCTTCCACCAGAAAGTTGGGATTGAATAGAATCTTCCGGCTCATAATCCTTCAAAATGTTTGGTGGGAGATCCTTTTCAGAAATGTATTGTCCCAAACATAGGATTATCGCCCTTTCAATAACATTTTCAAGCTCACGGACATTGCCGGGCCAGCTATATTTTGTCAGGGCATCCATTGCCATGGGAGTAAATCCCTTGATCAGTTTATTGTTTTCATCTGTGTATTTATTTAAGAATCGTTGGGCCAGCAGGGGGACGTCATCAGTTCGATCCCTTAACGGAGGTACGGTTATGTTGATTACATTTAACCGGTAAAACAGGTCTTCCCTAAAATGGCCTTTTTTCACCTCTTCCTCCAGGCTCCTATTGGTGGCAACAATAATGCGTACATCAATATGAATGGTTTTATCGCTCCCGACTCTTTGGATTTCCCTCTCCTGGATGGTTCTCAGTAGTTTTACCTGCATTGACAAAGGAATTTCACCGATTTCATCAAGAAAAATTGTACCTTTATCTGCTGCCAGGAAGAGTCCGTCTCTTCTCTTGTCTGCACCTGTGAAAGCTCCCTTTTCATGGCCGAACAATTCAGATTCCAGGAGTGTCTCATTCAAGGCTGCACAGTTCACGGAAACCAAACGGTTTTGTTTTCGATTACTATTGTTGTGAAGGGCTTTTGCAAATAGTTCCTTTCCCGTACCGCTCTCTCCCGAGATCAATATTGTGGCGTCGGTAGGGGCTGCAATCTTTGCGGTATCGATAACCTCCTGCATGGCAGGACTTGAACCGATGATCCCGGAAAAACTACTCTCAGAGGCCAATTGTTCCTTGAGCTGCCTGTTTTCCAGGGACAATTGCAAATGTTTTGTCACCCGTTCTATGGACAGCTTCAACTCTTCAAAATTAAGGGGCTTTGTCAAATAATCATCTGCTCCCAGCCGCATCGCTTCAACTGCCTTATCTACAGAAGAGTAGGCCGTCATGATAATTATGGGGATGGAAGGATTGAAGGCCTTGATTTCTCGGAGTGCCTCCATACCGCTGACATTGGCCATCCTGACATCCATAAGAATGACATCATATGGATTCTCCCGAGCCTCACGAATGGCATCTTCTCCGTCCGTTACACATTCAATGGACTGAGAAAGACTTTTCAAAAGCGTTTTGAGCATTGAGAGGTGTGCCTTGTCATCATCAACAATCAGTATTTTGCCTTTCATATCAGCTCCTCTTTATTCTGATTCAAAGGTATTGAAATCACAAACGTTGAACCTTTGTCCTTTGCACCTTCAATCTTTATCGACCCACTATGGCTTTCTATAATCTTAAAAGCGATAGCAAGTCCAAGGCCGGTCCCCTTCTTTTTGGTCGTAAAATACGGGTTGAATATATTGGTTTGGTCTTCAGCAGAAATTCCGTCACCAGTGTCAGAAATTTGAAACTTCAGCTTGCCTTCCAGGGTAAAAACCTTAACGGTCAGATTTCCTCCGGCTTTCATAGCCTGAATACCGTTTATAAATATATTTAGCAGAACCTGGGTAAACCGGTCTTTATCAATAGCAATTTTCGGAATATCTGTTTCAATGGATTTGACGATATCTACTCTGGCCATTTCTGCCTCATACTTTATTAACCTCAGAGCTTTATCAACCAAATCGAATACCTTTACTTCCTTTAATTCCAATTTCATTGGCCGTGCAAATTCAAGCAGTTCGGAGATAACCCTGTTAACCCGGTCAACCTCTTCAGCCATTATACTTGCCGCTTTTTTATTATCGCTGTCTGAGTCAAATAGACTACCAAAATATGTGGCATACCCTCTTATGGAACTCAATGGATTCCGGACTTCATGGGCAACCCCTGCCGCAAGGGTACCCACAGCCGCAAGCTTATCTTTTTGCTGGATTTCAAGTTCCAAGGCTCGGATATCGCTTAAATCCTTTAAAATAAAAACATGTCCAATGAAATTTCCCTGCTCTCCAATAATTTCCGTTATGGTTATCGCAACTGGTGCGGCCTTGTTTGTTTTAGTTTCAAAAAATAATTCTTTTTCTAAAACAGGATGGCCTTTTTTCACACTTTCATGCAGCTCTATAAGGGAGGCGGGCAGTATCTGCGTTGTTTTTTTATCTTTAGTTCCACTAATATCTCTTTTTAAGAGCATGGCAGCCACTTCATTTACATAAACGATATCTGATGTATCATTAACAGCAAGAATACCCATGGGCAGACTTGTCACCAATTCAGAAGCGAATGCTCTTGTGTCCTGAAGGAGGCGACGGGAACGGGCGTGGTTTTGAGCCCAAAATAAAGAAACCAGCCCTGTCAAACCAAGAAAAACTATTACGGCTATTGTTATTCCACTGTTACGAAGATCTTCCTTTCTTGCAGCCTCAAAAGGGGCGATATCCATTCCTATAAAAATGATGGGCCGATTTTCAGGGTCCAAAAGACGCTCTTGGGACAATCCTTTAATCCATCCCGGGGAACAATACATAGAATTCTTCATTTGGCCCATCCCTCTATTTCCTGAGCCAGTCCCACGATGGTTCAAGGATGGTAAGAAGGTCTTATAGACTTCGAAATAGTCTTTTTCTCCGTCTCCTGAGACAATCCGCCATTGAGGTTGGTCAGTTCGGGGGAGTTGGGCTTTAAAGAGGGAGTCCTTAAATCGACCACCGATTTTCTTTTTCTGGTTGTGTGCAAGGATTTCACCGGCATCATCCGTGATAAAGATATAGGAAATGTCTCCCTGGGATGCGGTTTCTTCCAATAAGGTTTGCAGGTGAGCCTCATTTCCCATCATGCCCATCATACCTGTTCTGCTACCAGCTTCAAAAGACCGGATCAAAGCAGACCCTTTTTCCGCCAGGATCTGTCCCATATATTTTTCTTCACGGTTGTAATTCATTACAGCCTGAATAACGACAACGGCTACTAAAACAACACTGATCCCAATAATCATCCAAGGTGATGCTGAGCTGTTTACGGGTGTTCTTTTTTGACTGAACATAATCTATTCCAATTATCCGGTTAAATTTGGGCCACATGACATCAAAACTGTTGGTTAAAATTTAACCACCAAATCAGTTTCTGCAATGCAAATAGACGGTTGAAATAATATTTTTAGAGCTATTTACTGTGAATACAGGGTGTTGAAATGTTTATTTTTTATTGGCACACCCGTTGCAATCAATAGAAACCAGACAGCGAAAGCGTTTAATTAACAAAAATTTAAAGGAGTTTATTATGAAAAAAGTTATTACAGCAATCGCAGCAACCTTGATCGTCGGATTTTTTGCAGCCAGTGCATATGCCTGGGGATGTGGCAACGGTTACGGTGGTGGTATGCGTGGGAATGGCCATTACAATCAGGCCGGATACAATAATGAAGCGTATCAGACATTTATCAATGAAACCCAAACCCTTAGGTCATCAATTTCTGCTGATAGGGCTGAATTCAACGCCCTGATGGCGGGTACAAACCCTGATCCCCAGAAAGCCAGAACTCTGTCTGAGAAAATAAGTAAGTCTGAGAACGAACTGAGAGCCAAAGCTCAAGAATACAACGTTGCCGGAGGTAGGGGACGCTGGGGATCCGGCCAGGGATGGAACTGTGGCATCAATACCCATAACCATGCCTTTGCAGGATGCTGGTAAGCCACGAACAAGAATTGAGGAATCAAGCCGGAGAAGAGGAATCTCCTTTTCTCCGGCAATATTAGAAACAACAACATTTGGAGACGCAAATGTGGGGATGTAATTATAGTGGAGCAGGTTTGGGGCATTGGTTTTTCGACGGCGGGATTATAGGGTTTAGCCTTACAGCCCTTATCATAATTTTATTAGCGGCGTTGGTACTAAAAATTATAAGGGGGCCTCAACAGAAAAAGTCTCAAAATTTTGACAGATTAGATTCCTTGAAAATCCTGAAAAACAGGTTTGCCAAAGGTGAAATAACCGAACAGGAATACAAGAAAATAAAAGAAGTTCTTTCGGTATGAGCCTGAGAGGACTTTTTTCCCTACGAATCAGTAGGATTTAATCTGGTCCAATATGATCAATCGCTTTCCATCAAAATTTTAAACAACAACATACTCGTGGACCATTAGGACCGAATATGCCAGCGAATGAAAGGCCTACCAAGGAATTATTGATTCATTCGAGTGGCTAACCAGACAAAGTGATAGGAAGCCCCCAACAATTAGATTCCAGAGATGCAGGGGATGTGGTAGCATTGCTTTAAAATTCTTATGATTAACAATGAAACTTCCCTGGAGAATACCGTGAAAGTAATTATATACTTCTCTTTCAGCAAGAAGAAGCGAAGTAAAGGTATAGCAATGTCAATTGAGGGAGATCACTATGAGCTTCGTCCTGGAGAACGAATTGGTAGATTCCCGATAATCAGCTATTTGCGACTTGGATTTATCACAATGAAAAACAAAGACGTGCCTATCATAGCGCCGGGAATCGACTTTGATAAATACAATGAAGTAGTGCTTGTTTTTCCAATTTGGGCCGCACGGATGGCACAGTATATGAAATGTTATCTGCATCAAGTACCATTCAAAGGTAAAAAAGTTAAGTTAATTGCAACCAGTAATAGTGGGCAAAAAGGATATATGGAGGGTTTAGGTGATTCTGTTGATCCATCTAATGATGTAATCGATATTGTCATGTATAAACGGGATGTGTTCCGCCATGGTGTTCAGCCAGTTTGAGGAAAAAATGGGTTGAATTATATCAGATCAAATTCATATTTTTTACAAGTAATTCCATAGCGACAGATATGTCTATATAACCGGACCGGCAAGATTTTGAATACAGCGACCAATTCCAAAAGAATGGGCCATGACTTCGAACTCGGCTCCAGTGAGCCATACAAATTCCAGGGCTCTCTTTTTTCA
>PIVQ01001326.1 GCA_003354055.1 Desulfobacteraceae bacterium
TCCGTTCTGGTCAATAACCGTCCCAACAAATGTTACCCCAAAAAAGACAACGGCAAACGCAAGGGCACTCTGATGAGCCAGACCAAACTCATCGGCCTTCATTTTCTTACGGCTTATCATGGGTTGTATGAGCATCGGATACGAGCTGTACATCAATAATGAGAACTGCTGATTTCATAGTACAATCCTGGTTCTTAAAGGTTACTTTTGCCTTTGCATCTTATAAATCTCAGCGATCAACTCGGTACGATCAAAGTACACCTCATTTCTCCTGATTTTCCCCTTCGCATCGAATTGAACAAAGCATACGCCTACACACTCAATTATTTTTTCTCCAACCGGTATTTTAGCCGACCATTTATTCAAAAAACCATCTTCCATTGGAATGGCTTCAATCTGAGTCCAGATCCAATCGGGATTTTGTGAGAGCAGCTTACGAAAATAACGGATTAGTTCTGTTTTTCCCCGTGCCCCATCAGGTATTCCGGCATCCAAATAAAAACAGTCATCCGAATAATAATCTGCCAAGGCTTCAGGATTATTTCCTGTCCAGGCAGGCAACCACTTTGATGCAAATTGTTTGGCTTCTTCTTTATTCATCATCATAGGACTCGCTATTGATTGTCTGAATTAATTAGTGGAAGGTTGTTCAACACTCTTCTTTCGTTGATTCTTACCCTTCCGAAAATTTAAATTCCAAAATTATTCCGACTCCTGCTGCATCTTTTGAATTCTTGCAACCTCTTCCTGAATCATGCTTTGCAGCTCCGGAAGATTCTCCTGAACCCTTTGTTCGCCTAATTTCATTCCCTTGCCCATTAAAGCAGGCGTTTCTTTCAGAATCTTTTTCCCGGTTGGCGTTTCATAAAAGCGGTTTATTTCTTTCAGTTCTTTTTCTGTAAATGTCTCAATATAAATATCAATAAACTCACCCCTCAGGCTTTCACCACTCATGTGCTTGTGAAAAAAGGCGCGCATTACTTCTTCAAAAGGCTGCAGCGTCGGATTCTTGGATAACTCCAACTGCAGTATGGTTTCAACGGATTCATCCAAGAGGGTATTCATATCCATTGTATCAAGTAACTCATTTGCGGCATTTCGATGACTGTCGGAAGTGGCAAATGCACTCTGGCAAAGCAATACAGAGAGTGCGAATACGGCAAGAAAAAGACAACGGTTGAATAGTCTCATAGATATTCCTTTTTTAGATAATTGAGATAGAGCCATAATGATTGGAAAATTAAATTCGACCTTCCATATATTAATTCTCGATCGTTGACATTAATAATCCAGGTTATCGGTACCAAAATACCGCAAAAGAGGCAAC
>PIVQ01000533.1 GCA_003354055.1 Desulfobacteraceae bacterium
CTAAAAAAATGAAAGGAAACCAACGGTATCTGTCTCTATTTAACCAAGGGTTGAAAAAATTACGCCTGAGTGGACGGTATGATAGGTATCTTGCGTTATCCTTGGGGGGATATTACGAATAGAAACGATAGAACCATCCACATCTCAAACGGCCCAGACCATCGCAATTTCAGGATTGCATCCTTGCCGTTCAAGACGGTTCGCAGGTGTTGCTTTGCTGCCGCTTTCGCTTGACAAGGTTATTGGACATCGCTTATGATGTTGCCAACTCTTTCATCGCGCATCTGGAAAACATGAAACACGGCAGATTAGACGCAAAGCACCGTCAAATAGACTTCGCAGGCATCTGTCAGGCAATAGTATTTCCCCGGCGCATGGTTCAGGCACTTACCCGAACAGCTTGAGGCGACATGAAACATATTGTAGGCGTTGCAGATATGAAAACCAGCAACCAGACCACGGATACCATTATCACGTATTCCCTGGGATCCTGCATCGGTCTGGTGGTTTACGATCCCTTTGCCAAAGCCGGTGGTATCCTCCATTATATGCTGCCGGACTCTACCATTGACGGAACAAAGGCAAAAGCAAAACCATATATGTTTGCCGACACCGGTATTCCACGGCTATTTAAGGAAACGTATACTCTGGGAGCAAAGAAAACCAGAATGAAGGTGTTTATTGCCGGTGGTGCGGAAATCCTTGACCAACAGGGATTTTTCAATATCGGCAAACGAAATTATATGGCCTTGAAAAAAATGCTGTTTCGGAATAACGTACTTATAGAAAAACAGGCAGTGGGAGGAAATGTCAACCGAACGGTACGGCTGGAAATCGCCACCGGGCATATTTACGTAAAAACATCCGGCTCACGCGAGGAAAGAATATGACAGCCATCCAGATATTGATAAAAGAGATCAAGAATTTAAAGCCTATTCCGGCAGTGATCCACCCGCTGCTGGAAGTGGTGGATGATCCCTCCTCAAGTATGGACGACATTGCCAGAATCATCCAATATGACCCTGCCATAACCGCATCTGTACTTCGAACAACCAATTCGGCCTTTTTCGGGTTAAAACACCCTGCGGAATCCATCAAGGATGCTGCCAACCTTCTGGGAACGGATCAGATCGTTGATATGGTGCTGCTCAAATCCGGGGCAAGAGCCCTGTCGGGAAAACAGGAAGGGTACGATCTCCATGAGGGTGCCATGTGGAAATATTCGGTCTCCTCTGCCATTATAGCGAAACAGATTGCCACTCAATTGAAACTCCCCAATAAAAGCAGCATATTCACAGCAGCCCTGCTCAAGGATATCGGCAAGACGGTTCTGGACAGATTTGTCCAGGATGCCTTTGAAAGAATATCCAATCTTGTGACCAATGAAAATTTAAGCTTTATGGAAGCTGAAAAAAAGATTATAGGTGTGAATCATGCTGAGTTGGGAGGAATGATCGCAAAGATGTGGAAATTTTCCCCCAGAATGGTAAAGATAATACGAAACCATCATTTAAGTGATGATAATATAATTCAGGATAAAGAGACTGCCGTGGTTTATCTGGCAGACTGTATCTGTATGATGATGGGCATGGGGGTGGGGGCTGACGGGCTTGCATACCGCTTCCACGAATATGCCATGGAAGAGCTGGACATGAAAGCGGATGCCATTCCTAAAATCATTGCTGAATTTGCCTTTAAGATGCAGGAAGTGGAGGATCTTTTACATGTGGTTTAACCGCTGGCTTAACCGCAGCCCCCGGAAGAGAAGGTGACCTATGACGTTTTCAATCTTAATTGTCGATGACTCTTTGCCCATGCGCGGGGTGTTGAAAAAAACCCTAAGAGCTGCCGGGTACGGTATGTCTGATTTTCTGGAAGCGGAAAATGGTGAAAAGGCCCTGGAAATTTTAAGACAACACCCTGTGGATATTGTAATCACTGATTTTAATATGCCGGTCATGAACGGATTGGAGATGCTCGGCACCATGCAGGCCACAGAAGAGATGAGACGCATCCCAGTTATCGTGGTCAGTACCGAAGGCAGTATTGAAAAAGTCACCCAGATTATCAACCAGGGTGCGGCCGGCTATGTAAAAAAACCTTTTTCCCCGGAACAAATCAGGGATCTGCTTATAGAACAATTGGGAGAACCAAGTGATGAAGACACAAATGATGACTCAGGTGACGAATTCGATTTTTGAAGTCATGGAGACCATGTTTTTCCTGACCCTGGAAAAAACAAAAGCCCCTGTGCCTGAAACCCTGTCTTCGGATCAGTCTTCGATGAAAACCGCTGCGATCACATTTTCAGGTGATTTCTCCGGTACCATTTTTCTTGGCATCCCGGAACCGCTTCTCCGGACCATGACGGAAAATCTCATGGGGCAGGATATTGACACCCTGACCCCGGACCATGTGGACGGCACCCTGAAAGAGGCCCTGAACATGGTTGCAGGCTCTGCCCTGACCCGGATAGACAAGACTGTTTACATGGGACTTGGCATTCCTGAAATCGTTTCCCCGCCCGCCCCGGACGATATAGATGAAACCGTTGTATTGAGCACCACCCAGGACCTTCTGGTTGCCCATGTGAAATTAAATTAAACCGGAGACCTTAAGATTTGAAGCAGATTAATGTGTTGATTGTAGATGATTCTGCTGTTGTCAGAAAGGTCCTGACAAAGGAACTCTCCTCAAAAAAAGGTATCAAGGTCATCGGAACGGCCCCGGACCCATACGTAGCAAGGGAAAAAATCGTTAGACTAAAACCTGACGTGGTCACCCTGGATGTTGAAATGCCACGGATGGACGGTATCACCTTTTTAAAGAAATTGATGCAGTACTATCCCCTGCCTGTGATTATCATCTCCTCCCTGACGGAAAAGGGCAGCAAAATGGCCATGGATGCATTTGCAGCAGGTGCCGTGGATGTGATCTCCAAACCCGGCTCTGCCTATTCAGTGGGAGAGATGAGCAATGACCTGGCCCAAAAAATAAGAGATGTGGCCGGGGTCAGACTCAAGGCCATTCATCCTACGTCCGCCCCCGGCACGGTATCACGTATCAACTCGATGGCCTTGTCTGCAACTACCAACAAACTCATAGCCATTGGCGCCTCCACAGGCGGTACTGAAGCCATCCTCAGGGTACTGACCAAATTCCCGGAGAACGCACCCGGAATTGTTGTCGTCCAGCACATGCCTGCTCAGTTTACGGAAAGCTTTGCCCAGCGTCTTGACGGATTGTGCAGAATAAGGGTCAAAGAGGCCCGCGACGGAGATACGGTGCAAAACGGCCAGGCCCTGATTGCACCGGGGAATTTCCACATGCTGTTGAGACGAAGCGGGGCACGGTACTATGTCCGGGTTAAAAACGGCCCCATGATTCATCACCAGCGACCTGCCGTGGATGTACTGTTCACATCCACAGCCAGATATGCCGCCTCAAACGCCCTGGGCGTAATCCTCACGGGAATGGGAGCAGACGGGGCTGCCGGCATTCGGGCCATGAAAGCGGCAGGATCCTTTAATATTGCTCAGGACGAAGCCTCTTCCGTTGTGTACGGCATGCCCAAGGAGGCCGTAAAAACCGGTGGCATCGACCTGAGCCTGGACATTGATGCCATTGCAGAGGCAGCCCTGAGAAACATCATCAGGTGATATGCCTCCCAGAGCAACGGGCTGCCAGAGATCCCAACTCCGGATTCAGATCTGAAATTTCTTTGTCATTGCCGTCAGTTGATTCATAACCCCCTCAAGGGTCTCTGCCTTTTGTTTGACATCTCCTGAAAAGGCTGAAATCTTTCGAGAGGTATCAAGCACCTCGGTAATCTCCTGCGCCACCTGGCCGGCGACTGACGAACTTTGGGCCACATTCTCACTGACCTCCTGAATCCCCAATGAAACCTGACTGATATTTTCCGTAATTTCTCCGGTAGTGGCAGACTGGATCTCTATGGACTCTGCAGCCTGATTTACGAATTCATTTATCTCCTGAACACTTTCGGATATACTCTGAATCTCCGACACAGCCCCCTGGATCTGATTCTGGATGTCACTTATATTCTGGCCGATGTCCTCTGTGGCTTCAGCCGTCTGTCCGGCCAAAGCCTTTATCTCATTGGCCACAACCACAAACCCTTTGCCGGCTTCTCCAGCTCTCGCCGCCTCAATGGTGGCATTCAAGGCCAGAAGGTTGGTCTGGGCTGAAATGGTGTTGATGGTATCAGTGACCTTGTTGATCTCCTCGGCAGCCTTGCCAAGTTGCTGTACCCTCTCGGAGGTTTGCCTGGCCTGCTCTACGGCCCTGTTGGTAATCTTCCTTGTATGGACTGAATTATCAACCACCTCTTCAAGCCCGGCCTTCATCTGTCCGGCACCCGAAGACACCGTCTCAACATTGGTGCTGGCCTCTTCCATGGCAGCGGCCACGGAATCCATATTCACACTCATCTCCTCGGCTGCGGAGGCCACATTGTTCACCTTTTCCACAGAGGTATCTGTCCCGGCCTTCATCTGATCGGAAATCAGGTTCAACTCACCGGATGCCGTACTCAGAGTATCCACCCCTGTATTCAGATCCCGTATCATCTGGGCCAGTTCCGTGACCATCTCGTTCATGGCATCCACAGTGTCTTGGATGGCATCCTTGGCCTTGTATGTAAAGCTGTGTTTAAAATTGCCATCGGCAACCGCTTTGGCCATGGTGGCCATTCCGTTCATATTGGTCATGAGCTGCCGGTTCATCAGGGCAATGATAAGAATACCGATGATCAGGGCAATGACGCCGGAGACCACGGCAGACCCCAGGATCTGCCGGTTGATGCCTGCCATGAGTTCCGCCTCGGACACGACAATGGTAAAGTATAGATCCCAGGGTTTAAAATAGGTGACATACCCGTAGAAGTTATCGCCCTCATGCGCATAGGAGATAAACCCCTTTTGGGTCTTCAAAATGTTCCCCCCTCCGCTCAAGGCTGTAACGGACTTGCCGTCATATGCCGCAGAAGGGTGGGTCAAAATCTTTCCGTCCCTGTCGCTGATAAAGGCATATCCCCGGCCATTCACAGTGATTTTTTTCACCAAGGCCTCAAGATCGGGGGTCAACACCCTGCGACTGATGCCGTATGCTCCGGCCAGGGTGTTCGCAAGCTCATCCTTGAACGGAGAGAGGATCGTCAGGGTTTTATCCGAGCCCATGCCGCTTAAAAACATATGAGCCTCTTCTGCCTGAACCGCTTTAAACGCGGCCGTGTCAGGGGAATAATAAGTGCCGATGGACCGTTTGTCATCCTCGGTTTTGACGCTTGTGGAAATCTTGATCAGCTTGTTGTCAAAGAGCTGGTAGAACATTATCTCGGAATCAGAGAA
>PIVQ01001327.1 GCA_003354055.1 Desulfobacteraceae bacterium
CAAGGTGTTTACCTGGAATGGATTTGTGGATGAAATGGCAGCGAGAAAGGTTTTGCCTGAGGAGAGTGTTGCCCTGCTGAAAAATGCCAAAGAACTGAGCAAGGCCTCTTTTCTGGGGCCTGTCCTTGGCTGCAGAGCGGCAGAGAATGTGGGGCATATTTTTCACGGGACCTTCCCTGATCCAGAGGTGTCTGAATGTAACAGCCTTGATCTTGATGATCCGGAAAATCACCCTGATTTTATACATCTCTGTTCGGATGGGGAGCCTGTGCCCTGATAATCAGCCAAGGAACTTCCCCGGCCTGAGTGCGGGGTCGGCCTTGCCTTCTTCAACCACTTGAATACCGTTGATGAAAACCGAGTTGATTCCTGATGGCCTGGCATCCGTTTGTTCCAGGGTGGTGTTGTCCCTGACATTTTCCCAGTCAAAAACCGTTATATCAGCGGCCTTTCCTTTTTCTATAACTCCTCGGTCCTGAATGTTAAACCGCCCGGCACTGGCCCCGGTCATTTTGTGAACGGCCGCTTCCAGAGTGATCTGTTTTTTCTCCCTGGCCATCTGGAGAAACTTTGGAAAACACCCGTATGCTGCCGGGTTCTGGAGTCCCCGGGGTTCTGCCCAGGCATCGGTCATGTACATGGACAGGGGGTGGGTCATGAGGGCATCCACAATTGCAGGGCTTGTATACCGATGCATGAGGACCCGTGCCGTTCCCTCGCTTTCCCGGACAAAATCCATATAGTTTTTAAAGGGGGATACACAGCGTTCCTTGGCAATGTCTGACAAGAACATGCCGTTAAAGCGTTCAAAGGCTGTGTGATTGGCCGAGGCGATCTGAATGTCCTCAAATCCGAACCCCAGAAGGCGAAAGGAAAGCGCTGCCAGTAGTTTTACCCTGAAGATCATGGTTTTATCTGTGTAGCTTTGTGGGGCCTTGGCCATAAACCATTCCGGCAGCAGCACTGTGATAATGGAAGCCCCGCAATGGTAGGCAAAGGTATCGGTCATCAGGTTAACCCCGTCGGCAACAGCCCGGTCAATGAGGGACATGGCGCGGTCAAAGGTTTTCCAGGTTTTACTGCCCACAAAGATCTGGTGGGAGAGCTGGAGCCTGACCCCTGTTTCTCTTGCCAGGTTGATCGCCTCTTCCAGGGCGATGAGATTATGGGCTTTGCCGAAAGGAACCAAAGGATAGGCGGCGGATACGGCTGAATAGGCTTTGAGATGGACGGTGAGAAGTTTATCTTTGGACCGGACCAGATCTGCAATCTTTTTGATTTCGTTCTCCCGGGAAAAAATACCCGGAGCATACTGGAACCCGAA
>PIVQ01000035.1 GCA_003354055.1 Desulfobacteraceae bacterium
AGAAGCAATGAGAAGACAACGAATTGCTGCCTCCAGAACTCGCAGACGACGTAGCTAAAGCACTAAAAATCGCCCGGCATGTCAGATATAGTATCTGATATGCCGGGTTTTTTTATGGATAAATACTAATGTCAAAAATTTCCTATGACGAGTGCCTGGACAAGATCTACAAGCTGGGCCGCTTCGGGATCAAGCTTGAGCTTGAAACCGTTCAAAACATCTTAAGATTCCTGAATAACCCTCAAAAAAATTACAAGACAATCCATGTGGCCGGCACCAACGGCAAAGGCTCCACAGCCACGTACATGGCCTCGATTCTACGCAAGGCTGGGTTTAAGACAGGTATTTACACAAGCCCTCACCTGGTTCGTTTCAACGAACGGATTTCCATAGACGGTGAAGATATTTCTAATGAAGATGTGGTCACAGCCTATGAGGCGGTCAATGCCGTAGATATCGGCAAGCGACGTGCCACCTTTTTTGAGATTGCCACAACCATGGCCTTTTACCATTTTGCCAGGGAACAGGTGGAGTGGGCAGTAATTGAAACCGGTATGGGCGGTCGATTTGACGCCACCAATGTCATTACGCCCCAGGTTAGCGTCATCACCAACCTGTCCATTGAACACACCGATTATCTCGGCAATACCATTAAGGATCTGGCAAAGGAAAAAGGCGGAATCATCAAACCGAAAGTTCCTGTGGTCACAGCCGTGTCCCAGCCTTCAGGTATTAAGGTCATTGAAAATCTTGCTAAAAAAAATTCAGCGCCTTTGTTCCGGTTTAAAAAAGATTTTTCCATCCGAAAAACCCCAAAACAAAACACATACACCTTTCAAGGGATCCATAATGCATACAGGGATTTGATAAAGCCCCTGCCCGGCGACCACCAGCGGGAAAATTTATCCCTTGCCCTGACTGCCTGTGAACTGATCTTTCACCGCAACAAGGAAAAAGATACCAGATATGATTTGAGCCAGGATCTGGTGGAGAACGGACTTTCCATTGCCCGCTGGCCGGGCCGTCTGGAAAAAATTCAGGAGAACCCTCTGGTTATTCTGGACGGTGCCCACAATCTCAAGGCAGCCCAGGTCCTTGGCAAGTACCTGTCGGCCACTTTGAACGACAGGCGCCTGACTCTGGTCTTAGGCATCCTGGATGATAAACCCCATGATGATATGCTGGGCCACCTTCTTCCCCTGGCAGACCGGGTGATTATTACCAAGGCAAAAATAGACAGAAGCATTGAAACCGAAGTTCTGGCATCATCGGTTAAAAAATATTTTACAGGAGACCTGACCATTATTGAAGATGTGGCCAAAGCTATATCCCACGCGATTTCAATATCTTCCAAAGATGATGCCGTGTGTATTGCAGGCTCATTGTATGTGGCAGGAGAGGCAAAAGAAAAATTTGATCTGGATTTTATTTCATAACGTGATATAACAGCACCTGAATTTTGTGCGCCCGTAGCCGAGTGGATAAGGCGTCAGCCTCCGAAGCTGAAGATCGCTGGTTCGATTCCAGCCGGGCGCACCAACCAAAGACATCCCCAATGAAAAATCCCCTAAAAACAGGCTTGAGAATCGGCATCATCAGTTACCGGAGTAATCCCCATTGCGGCGGACAAGGGGTGTATGTAAGACATCTCAGTCACGCCCTCTCAGATTTGGGACATAGTGTCGAAGTGATTGCAGGGCCTCCGGACCCCCAGATTAACCACAATGTCAACCTGACTATGCTGGACACCCTGGATCTTTACAATTCAGAAGAGCCGTTCAGGACCCCCAGAGTTGACGAGCTTCGAGACCCGATCAACCTTCTGGAATGGCTGGACACCTCTGCCATGGGATATCCTGAACCGATGACATTCGGTATGCGGGTCAACCGCCATATGCGGGGAAGGCTGGGCAGGAAAAACAACCTGGATATCATCCACGACAACCAGAGCCTCTCCTATGGCATGCTTTCCCTGGCAAAAGAGATGCCCGTCACCGCCACCATCCATCACCCCATGACTGTGGACCGGCGCCTGGAAGTAAAAAGCACACGGTCTTTTATCAAAAAGGTCAAGGCCCTTCGCTGGTACTCCTTTATCGGAATGCAAAAAAAAGTTGCCCGGCGCCTGTCAGCTATCATTACGGTGTCCGACAGTTCAAAAAAGGATATATCCAAGGAATTTAATATTCCAGAATCAAGATTCAGAACCATCCCCATCGGTATTGACATGGATAATTTTTACCCTCTGGATCATATCAAAAAAGTGCCTGGCCGACTCATTGTCACTAACAGTGCGGACACGCCGCTCAAGGGGCTCTACCACCTTCTCCATGCCCTCAAGGGAGTTTTGAAGAAACGGGAAGTATCCCTGACCGTCATCGGTACTCCCAAAAAGGATGGCGGAATCGAAAAGCTTGTTAAAAAGCTGGATCTGGGCCGCCACATAGACTTTACCGGAAGAATTGATCATGACAGATTTGTCCGGGAATATGCCAAGGCTTCCATTGCAGTGGTACCCTCCATGTATGAAGGATTCGGCCTGCCCGTGGGTGAGGCCATGGCCTGCAGGATTCCGGTAATCTCCACCACCGGCGGTGCCCTGGCTGAAGTGGCCGGTGATGCGGCAAAACTTGTACCGCCCGGAGATGCCTTAGCCCTTGAAAAAGCCATTATCGAGCTTCTTGATGATCCGGTTCTAAGAGAAACCCTGGCACAAAAAGGCTATGAAAGGGTCTGTTCAGAATTTACCTGGGAAAAAACAGCCATGCGAACCGCAGCCACTTATCAGGAGGTGATTGATGATTACAATGGACTTTAAGCGGCTGGGGATTCAGCCGGATGATCGCGTCTTAGATATCGGCTGCGGCGAAGGCCGCCATACCATCAGGGCCTGTCAGGAAAGCGGTGGCATCTGTACGGGTGCGGATTTCGGATATGACAACCTTCTGACCACCCGGGGCAAACTTCAATTTCACCAGGAAATCAACGATCTGGCCTGTAAGGACTGGAATCTTTCCTGCATGGACATTACAGCCATGCCCTTTGACACGGAAAGCTTTGACGTGGTGCTCTGCTCAGAGGTACTTGAGCATATTCCGGATGACGACACAGCCATCTCCGAACTTATCAGAATTGTCAAACCTGGAAAAACCCTGGCGGTCAGCGTCCCAAGAGCCTGGCCTGAGAAAATCTGCTGGCAGCTGTCAGATGAATATTTCAATGCCAACATGGGTCATGTCCGGATCTATAAAAAAAACGAAATTATCAAAAAAATCCAGGATCAGGGCCCGGTATTCTTAGGATCCCATTTTGCCCACAGCATACACAGCCCCTATTGGTGGCTTAAATGCCTGGTGGGCCCCAACCGGACTGATTCAGCAGCCGTAAATCTTTACCATAAGATTCTGGTCTGGGATTTAATGCAAAAGCCAAAAATCACAGCCTGGGTGGATCGCCTGTTAAACCCCATCCTGGGAAAAAGCCTGGTACTCTACTTCAAAAAACCCCTTTAACCGGGAAGCGCTTTAAATTCCAAAAAACGGTATTATCTTTTCCCCAGACCTAAAACCAGCGAGGAGATTATGCGTTCTTTTGTTTTTCTGACATTCATGTTTTTGATCCCATTGATGTATTCCTGCGCCACCGCCCCCAAGACCGTTATGCGGACAGACCCGCTTATCGGAAAAATCATCAACGCTCCGACCCGGGAACCAGTCTCTTTCAACCGCCTTATGGAAGAGATCAAAGACCATGATGTCGTCTATCTGTCTGAAAAACACGACAACCCCATGCACCATGCCATCCAGCATCGCATCATTCAGAATCTGATGGATTCAGGCCGCTCTCCCGTGATCGGATTCGAGTTTTTTTCCATGGAGGAAACACCTCTGCTTCTCAATCTTGTGGACTCGAGACAGGCAAAACACACTCCCAAAATGGAAGCTGCCGTTGAAACCAGGATGAGAGTTAAGCTGGGATGGGAAGATCAGTCCGATGAAATGTGGGCTTATTATTGGGACCTTCTGACCCTGGCCCGTGCTAACGGACTTACCGCCGCCGGATTAGACCTGTCATCCACCCAGAAACGGCGGATCACACGCAAAGGCCTGGACAATATCACTCCCATTGAAAAAAAACAGGTATTTTCCACGGATTTGTCCGATCCCGTGTATGAAGCACATATGAAAGCCATCTTCACTACAGTGCATTGCGGCATGGATCACGGAAAAATGACAGCCAGACTCTATGACACCTGGAAGGCGAGAAATGATCGAATGGCCCTGTCCATTATCCAGCTCCATGACTCTCTAATCGGGGATAAAATAGAGAACTCCGGAACACAGGGTCCCATTGTCGTCATCATGGGTAACGGCCACACCGAATACGGCTTAGGTGTGATTGACCGGGTAAATCATCTGAACCCGAAGATCTCACAATTAAATCTTGCCATGACGGAGATTTTAAGGGAACCAGCCGGGCTGGATGTCTATATGGAACGACTTTACCTTGAAGGATATGACCCGGCCCTTCCGGCAGATTATCTATGGTTTACCCAGCGGGTATCCTATCAAGATCCCTGCCTGAAATTCAAGGCATCCCTGAAGCGGATGAGGCAAAAATCAAAGGCCAATCCTGCGGCTGCCCCAAAAGAGGAATAAATAAACGAACCTGAGAAAAAACGATTAGGAATAGTTACAAAATAACTTGATCTAAATACCCTGAAGGGCAGAAGCTTGTTTCCAAAAACCCTTAAATGGGTATTTTTACAAAAGATCAAATAATTTTGGAGCCGATCCTTAGTCCTTATTTTTTTTGCTCTGAAAAGATCCTAAACTTTTGATCTTCTTTAAGGATATGATTGCGCAGCCAGTTTTCGATTCGTTTGATCACCTCAGAGTTCAACACATGATTTCCAGACTCAAGATCCTGAATCATGCCGTCAATGTCCCGGGAATAGGCCCTGTGCATTTTCTTATGCTCGTCCAGTTCAGGAAAACCAATGGCGGCCATGACCTCTTCTTCCATGGAAAAATGATACTCGCCATAGGCCTTCATTTCCTTCAGGGAATCAATACCGGTGGTGATGAAATTCTCTTCATCCGGATCCATCATCCGATCATGGGCCTTATTATAGATAGAGAACCATTTTTTATGTTGGTCATCCAGTTCCGGGTTGCCAATGCTGAACTCTTTGGTCCATTCAATTATAGGCATATCGCTTGTCTCCGTATCGCAATCATTGAATGGTTTATCATATAGATCATGGATATAAAATTCAATTATTTTATGACCCATTGGTTTACTATTTCAGCTGAAAAAAACGTTGGGAGAACAACCGGGAAAAATGAGCCGGGCCATGCTGAACTCAATTTGTCCCTAAAAATTATAACATTTTTTTGCTTTACAATCCCGGTGAAGGCGCTATCCTATAAATCAGGTATATTCTTTTAATCCCCCTCAATAAAAGGAGATCACCAATGACATCAGAAAAAGTTTGTCCCACCTGCAAAGGAAAAAAGGTACTTGTTGGAAATTGTGAATGTAATGCGGAGTGGCGCAGCACAGATGCAGACGACAACGTTGACGACTGCATCTGTGAACCTGATGAAAAATGTCCGGACTGCAAGGGTACAGGTGTAGTGAAGGAATAAGCTTTGCGCAGCTTAGGAATCGTTACAAAATAACTTGATCTAAATTGTTTCCAAAACCCCTTAAAAGACTGGGTATTTTGGAAACAAAAAATCAAGTAATTTTGGAGCCGATCCTTAACTATCCAATCATATAGGTGGCGGTTCCTGTGGCAATACGAACCTGCGCATCATTAAAGAGATCAATTTTTGATACCACAATGCGGGAACCTGCACGAATAATCCGGCTTTTGCATTCAAAGGCATCGCCCTTACCAGGCCGCAGATAATCCACACGCATATCAATAGTGGCTGAAGCAACCAGTTTGGCCTGGATATCCTCCAGCGACGCCCCTTCATTGAGCTTGACACAGGATATCAGTGCGCTTAAGCCCCCGGTAAGATCGATCACCGATGCGGTCACACCGCCGTGGAGAATCCCGGCCGCAGAATTACCGATCAACTCTGGTTTCAGGGGAAAAGACGTAACGGCCTCACCGGTTTCATAGTCCAGGTGATCGATGGAAATGCCCAATACCTTATTAAAGGGAAGCCACTCCAGGTAATAGGTTCTTATACTTTGCAAAATATGGTCAAGCATGGGGACTCCTTAACGGTTAAACCAGCGGTCAAACCGACGGGTAAACGTTTTTGACCTGCGGATTTGGATACGGGACTATTTTTGTCTGAGTACCCCGAGGGTTTTGGTCATTTCAAGTTCTTCATACTGACCGGTTGCAAGTGCGGTTTCATAGACCTGTCTGGGAGGCTGTCCCCCCTCTTCAGGGTTGAAAAAGATATCGTGGATGACCAGAAAACCACCCGAAATCAGATGGGGAGACCAGGTGATAAAATCCGTATGGGCCGCCTCAAAGGAATGGCCTCCATCGATAAACACCATGGAAAGACCGGTCTGCCACATCCTGCCGGCCACTTCGGATGAAGAGACAATGGGAACAACCGTTTCTTCAAGCCCTGCCCGTTTCAATGTCTCCCTGAAAAGAGGAAAGGTATTGACCCCGTCTGTTCTGTCGTCATAAAGATCCGGATCAAAATATTCTTCTCCGGGTTGCTGCTCTTCAGAGCCCCTGTGATGGTCTATGGAGTAGAGAACGCTTGTATTTTCCTTACAGGCCTGGCCGATAATGGCAGCCGACCGTCCGCAATAGGAACCGATCTCAAGCAGAGGCCCCATGACAGAAGCCAAGCGGGACAGCTCAAACAGCCGTTCCACTTCCTCATCATGCATAAACCCCTTGATGGTGTTCAAAAATTCAAAATCTATTTTTGTCTTTGTCATAGTTTCATTCTATTATATGGATTCTTCGTCATAGCTTTTAACCAGAACCTCACGGGGTTTGGATCCCATCTGGGGACCGACAATTCCTTCGTGCTCCATCATTTCAATAAGCCGGGCAGCACGGTTATATCCGATCCGCAACCTGCGCTGAACATAGGATATGGAGGCCTGTCGATCTTTGGTAACCAGGGCCACGGCCTCATCATACTTGGCATCGTAGTCTGCATCATCAAAGGTTTTTTCCTCGTCCTTGCCCTCTCCCATGGTCACTTCTTCGTTATAATCCGGCTGACGCTGCTCCTTTAAAAAGCCCGTGATCTTTCCTATTTCCGTCTCTGAAATATAGGCACCCTGGATCCGCATCAGTTTTCCCGTGCCCGGGGGACTAAAGAGCATATCTCCGTTGCCCAGAAGGCTTTCCGCGCCTCCCTGATCAATGATAATACGACCATCTATCTTGGACGAAACCTGGAAAGAGATCCGGGTGGGAAAGTTGGCCTTGATAGTTCCGGTGAGTACATCTGCAGAGGGCCGCTGGGTGGCAAGAATCAGATGGATACCGGCAGCCCTTGCCATCTGGGCCAGACGGGTCAGGGCATATTCCACATCCTTGGATGCCACCATCATCAGATCCCCCAACTCATCCACGATGACCACGATAAACGGCAGGGTCTCAAGAGGAATGGCTGACGGTTCTTCTTCATCCGAATTCTTAGATGCCTTTTCCAATGTCTCTCTAACCATATCATTGTACTGGGCAACATTTCTCAGTCCGCTCATCTCCAGGAGTTCGTACCGCCGCTCCATCTCTTTGACGGCCCAGAAAAGTGCATTTGTTGCTTTTTTCATGTCTGTGACCACCGGGGTGATCAAATGGGGAATATCATTGTATACGGAAAGCTCAATCCTTTTAGGATCCACCATGATCAACTTCACTTGATCCGGCGTGGCCTTATACAGAAGGCTGATTATCATGGAGTTGAGCCCCACACTCTTTCCCGTACCTGTTGCGCCGGCAATGAGAAGATGGGGCATCTTGTCCATGGCGGTGGCCACGGGCTGGCCCTGAAGATCTTTGCCAAGTCCAAGGGTCAGCAGGGACTCGGACTGGACAAATTCCTTTGAGGAAACCATCTCTCGAAGATTGACCATTTCCCGTTCTTCATTGGGAATTTCAATACCCACAACGTCTCGTCCGGGAATGGGGGCCACAATACGGATGGAAATGGCAGATAGGGCCAAAGCCAGATCATCGGAAAGCCCCACTATTTTGGACAGTTTAATCCCGGGGGCCGGCCGGTATTCAAAGGTGGTGATCACAGGACCGGGCAGGATTTCAACCACATCCCCACGGACATTAAAGTCCTTGAGCTTGCCCTCCAGAATCCTGGCCTTTTCCTGAAGCAACTCCGTATTAATCCTGCGCCGGATCTTTGTTTTTTCATCCAGAAAGGTAAGTTTGGGCAGGACAAAGTCGGGTTGTTCCCTTATATCCTGAATCGTTGGATCAGCCGTGTATTCTGTATCATCGGTTTGTACTTCAACGATGGTCGGTGCAAGAATATCATCCAGTGCCACATCGTCTTTATCGGCCCTGGTATCCGCCTTCTTAACCGATTTACGCTTTTCGGGCACAGGCGTATCACGTATCACGACCGGCACCTGGGCAATAGGTTCATCCCTGAATTCATCTTCAACCTCGATTTCTTCAGGCAGGGCCCGCAGCTCTTCCAGCATTTTTGCCTTTTCCATCCGGGCGGTTTTCCTCTGTTCCCTCATCTTGGAAACCTTATCGTTCACATATACAACCGCCTCATTGAAATCCTGTTTCATGGTCAACAGCAGCGCAAGGGACTTACGTCTTACGAACAGGGCCAGATCTTTAAGAGATATACCTGTAGACAGAGTAAAACCGATGATCACAAAAAAGGAAAGAATGATCACACACCCGGTGATATTGGCATATTTCAACAGAAAGGCCGTTAATACCCGGCCGATGATACCGCCGGCAGAGATCACGGTATTTGAAAAATGATAGGCATCCTTGAACAGATAAAAAATACTGCCGGTAGAAATCATGAGAATCAGGCCGCCGGCCAGGGTCAGCCAGATGACTTTCCCCGATTTTTCCTTAAGATACCAGAGGCTGAGCAGGGAGAGGACCAATGGGATCCAGAGTGCGCCGATGCCGAACAGATAAACAAAGAGGCCGGCGACATGGGCACCTACCAGCCCGAACAGATTGTGAACCGTAGCAGGTACGCTTGTAAAATTATTTCCCACACAGGGATCGGCCGCATGATAGGAAAAAAGACTGACGGCCGTCAGAATGATGAGAAAAAAAAGAAGAATGCCGTATAGTTCTTTTTTCATACTTCGATGATGATGGGCACAATCAGGGGTCTGCGGTTGATGGCAAAGGCAAAGTACTGCTTCAAAGCCCGCTGGAGTTTCTTCCGGATCAACTCGACTCGAGATTCCAAGCCCGCCTCAATCTCTTCCACAATTTCAAGAATCACACATTGGGCATCATCCACCAGATATCCTGTGGCCGAGTCAAAGACAAAGCCTTTGGAGACCAATTCCGGACCGTAGAGCACAACGCCTGTTTCCTCGTCAATAATCATGGTTACCACCACAAGACCGCCTTCGGACAACTCCCGGCGTTCTTTAAGTACGGACCGTCCCACGTCGCCTATACCTTTTCCGTCCACAAGGATACGGCCGGTATGGACTTTGCCGTCAATGCGGCCACCGTCCTCCTTGTCAAAGGCAATGACCTGGCCGTCTTCGGCCACAATGACATTGTCCCGGCTTAGGCCCAGCTTTTCCGCAAGGCGAGCATGTACCACCAGGTGGCGGTACTCACCGTGGATAGGGATGAAGTACTCGGGACGGGTCAAATTGATCATCAGTTTGAGCTCTTCCTGGTGGGCATGACCCGAGGCATGGATCTGGGCGATCTTGGAGTAGACCACCTCTGCTCCTCTTCGGTAAAGCTTGTTGATGATATTGGCAATGGCCTTTTCATTGCCAGGAATATATTTGGACGAGAGGATAACCGTATCCCCTTTCCTGATATTTATATGCTTATGAACCCCGGATGCCATTCTGGCCAGGGCGGACATGGGCTCTCCCTGGCTGCCTGTGGTAATAATCGCCACTTGATCAGCCGGAAGTTTATGAATCTGCTTGATATCCACAATCATGCCTTGAGGGCATTTGATGTATCCCATGCGGATGGCCACAGCCGCGATCTGTTCCATGCTCCGGCCGTTAAAAATCACCTTGCGGTTGTTTCTAAGGGCAATCTCAATCACCTGCTGAATCCGAAACACATTTGAGGCAAACATTGCCACAAGAACCCTTCCCGGGGCTGCTGAAACAATCTTGCCCAGATTTTTGGACACCTCCTGCTCGGACATGGTATAGCCTTCCACCTCCACGTTGGTGGAATCGGACATCAATGCCAGCACGCCCTCTTCCCCGAATCGGGCAAAACTTGAAATATCCGTATTCTTCATCTTGTCAGCAGAGTGGCTGATCCTGAAGTCTCCGGTATGGACCACCACCCCTTCCGGGGTTTTAATGGCCAGGCCCACACCGTCTATGGTGGAATGGCTGACCCGGATAAACTCAATTTCAAAGGGTTCAATGGTCAGCACCTCACCAGGGTTGACCAGGTTCAGGTCCACAGACTTGTTCAGATCAAACTCAATCAGCTTGTTTCTGACAATTTCCAGGGTAAAGGCTGTACCATAAACCGGAAGGCGGATTTCTTTGAGCAGATAGGGCAAGGCCCCGATATGGTCCTCATGGGCGTGGGTGAGGATAATTCCTTCTATTTTGTCTTTGTGCTCCCGGATATAGTTCATGGCCGGGATAACAATATCCACGCCCAGCATATAGTCTTCGGGAAACATGAGGCCGGCGTCAATAATGAACATGACATCACCGTACTCCACCACCATCATGTTCAGGCCGATTTCACCCAGGCCGCCAAGGGGTATTATTTTAAGCATCAATATTTTCCAGACCCGATATTAACTACAGATGGACAGGTGTTCCAGAACAGCATCGGCCCAATCCACCAGCCAGTCCCGCTGTTCCTTTGTTGCATAGCCCATGCAGTCGCATTTAATATTGGTTTTTATTCTTACAAGCAGTTCACAGGACAAGTAGGATTCTTCCAGCATCAGGGCAAACACATGCGGATGGCAGTCCGTATGGGCTGCCTGTTCAGGGGTAAGGGTCTCCCTGTCCAGTTCAAGCCAGTAAATACCGCCGATGGGGGCAGTATCCAGGTGCTTGTCCAGGTATTCCTTTAAAGCCGTATAATCCTTGAGCGACAATCCGTCAATTACATATTGTTTCATAGGACACCTAATTAACATAGATGCCTTATACTATGCAACCGGAACTTCATTGGAAAATGGGGGGGACAACCGGGTGAAAGCCGTTGCTAACCGGGGCGTTTTGCAAGGGCCAGAAAATTGCCCCCAAGAACCAGGAAAAGACCTGCCACAGCCGGAAACGTCCAGACATACCCCTCGGCAAAGGATGAGATGCCCAGAGCCACCACAGGCACCACCATAATGGCATAGGCAGCTTTGTCCGCTCCCATGGTGCCCACCAGGGTCAGATATGTGCCAAATGCCACAATGGATCCGAAGATAGACAAAAAGATCAGGGACCCTGCATAGGGAAGGGAAAATGAAAAACCAAACTCCTTACCCATGCACAGGGCAACCACAGTCAGTGCCAGGGTGCCGTAGGTCATGCCGAATGCATTGGCCTGGATCACAGGGATCTTCTCCCGGGTATTCCTGGCAGAGGTGATATTCCCCAGCGAGGCTAAAAATACAGAGAAAAAGCCCAGGGCAATCCCGATCAACCCATGATCATTGGCATCAAAGGATTGAATCTCGGGCAAGAATATCATACCGATACCGATGATACCGGCCAGGGCGCCGATCACGGTTTTTTTATCAACAGGCGCCTTTAGAAACAGGGCATTATTGGCAATATTAAAAAAAACAATGGAGGAGAACATCACAGCCACAAGGCCTGAGGTCAGATAGACTTCTGCCAGGTAAACCAGCCAATAGTTCATTGAAAAAAGGAAAATCCCCATCAGGGCCATGAAAAAATGATCTTTGGGGGTAAATTTGAGGGACAGCCCTCTGACCTTGCAAAAGACAAGGAGAAGGGTTGCTGCCAAACCAAATCTGTAAATCACGGATACCATGGGGTCTACCGGCCCCAATTGAAACTTGATGGCGATCCAGGTGGACCCCCAGATCAATATCGTTACCACGTAAAGAGTGAGTTGCTTCATGGTTCTGCCCTTTTTTAAACTATTGCTAAATAACCTACTATACGTTACAAAAAAATAAAAAACAGATACAGAAGAGAAAAATTACAATCATAACAGATGAGCCGCTATGACTACTTCAGGAAACTTCAGATATGTGGCCCTGGCCGATGAAATCCAGGAAAACATCATGACCGGACAATTCCGGCCCGGAGAAAAACTACCCTCCCTAAGAAAGCTTCACAATCAGCTGGGCCTAAGTGTTTCCACCATCCACCAGGCCTATATTGAACTTGAAAAACGGGGCCGGGTGGAGGCCAGGGAAAAATCAGGCTTCTACGTCAGGGCTCTTTTGAAAAACCCCCTGCCCGTTCCCAGAAAAGACCAAAAAAAAGCCTCTCCCAGCCGGGTAAAGATCAATGCCTTGGCAGAGACCATTCTCTCGGATCTTCAGTCACGGGATATGCTCCAGCTGGGTGCGGCAGTGGCCTCAAAAGAGCTCATGCCGGTGAAGCAGTTATCCCGGATCTTAAAATCCATGTCCGTGGAAGATCTGGAAACCAGTATCGCAACCTATGATCCCTGCATCGGGAATACAGATCTTCGCAATGCCCTGGCCAAACAGATGCTGGGCAATGCCTGCAAGATCTTTCCCGACGACATCATCACCACCAACGGCTGCCTGGAAGCGGTGAGCCTCTGCCTTCGGGCCGTAGCGGATCCCGGAGATACCATTCTGGTGGAATCCCCGGTATTCCACTGTTTTCTCCAACTCATCGAAGATCTGAACATGTATGTGCTTGAGCTGCCGGGCTGTCCGGACCAGGGTATGGACCCGGATGCCTTTGAAGCCATTGTCTCTTCCAATGACATAAAGGCATGCCTGCTCAACACCAACTTCCAGAATCCCCTAGGTTCTGTGCTGTCCCCTGCGTCCAAAAACGCCGTATTGAAAACAGCCAACGCCAGAAACCTGCCTATCATTGAAGATGATATCTACGGGGATCTTTACTTTGGGGAAAAACGGCCGGCCACCTTTAAAAGTATGGATACCACGGGTTCCGTTCTCTATTGCTCCTCTTTTTCCAAAACCCTGGCACCGGGTTTGCGGGCCGGCTGGACTATTCCGGGCAGGTTCAGGGAGAAGGTCATCCGCCTAAAACTGAACACCCAGATCTCCTGCCCCAGCATCAGTCATCGGGTGGCGGCCCGGTTCATGGAAACCGGGGCCTATGACCGGCATCTGCGGCGGTTGAGAAACCAGGTGAAAAATCAGGCATCAGCTCTTACCATTGCCATTTCAAACCATTTCCCCAGGGATACCCGCCTCACCTTTCCCAGAGGCGGCATGATGATCTGGATTGAGTTGAACAAGGCCATTGATACCATGACCATCTATCAGAAGGCCCGTACCCGGGATATCTCTATTCTTCCGGGCAGAATCTGCTCGTCATCTGACCGATACAAAAATTGTCTGCGACTCAACTGCGGGATTAAGTGGAGCCCGGAACTGGAAAGAGGGGTGGCTCTGCTGGGACGGTTGATACGGGAGGAATACGAGAATAAGGGTTTGGAGCACGAATAGAGGCTAAGGATCGGGAGAACCTGCAAATGAAATGTTTTAAATGCCAGTCCGACAATCGGGAAGGAGTGAAGTTCTGCGAGGAATGCGGTACCGGTATTGCGGTTGAATGCCCTGCCTGCCGCAGCAGAATTCCACGGGGAAAAAAATTCTGCGGTGAGTGCGGCCAGAGGCTTGCTGCCGAAGAGACCACGCACGCTATTTCAGGCATTGATTACAACCGGCCGGATTCCTATACCCCGAAATTCATGGCGGAAAAGATACTGACCACCCGCAGCAGCCTTGAAGGGGAGCGAAAGCTTGTCACGGTATTCTTCTGTGATGTATCCGGGTTTACCTCTATTTCCGAACAACTTGATCCTGAGGCGGTCCACCAAATCATGGACGGGTGTTTTAAAATCCTGATGGAAGAGATTCACAGGTTTGAAGGCACCATAAACCAGTTTACCGGGGACGGGGTTATGGCATTGTTCGGCGCCCCCCTTGCCCATGAAGACCATGCCCAGCGGGCCTGCAGTGCGGCCTTGAGCGTTCAGGCGGCTCTGGCGGATTACGGGAAACAGATTCTAACGGAATTTAACATGGATTTTAGAATGCGCATCGGCCTGAACTCAGGGCCGGTGGTTGTGGGGGCAATCGGTGATGACCTGCGCATGGACTATACCGCTGTGGGGGACACCACCAACCTGGCCGCAAGAATGGAAAGCATGGCCGACCCCGGCGGTGTTCTGCTTTCAGAAAGTACCCATCGCCAGGTCCGTACCTACTTTGAATGTGAAAGCCTTGGTGAAGTCGAAGTCAAAGGAAAAAAAGAACCACAGAAGATTTTCAAACTGATCCGGACCAGCGGGATCCAAAGCCGCCTTGCTGCATCACAGGCCAAAGGCTTCATCAACTACATCGGCAGAAAGCAGGAAATGGCAGCCCTGGAAAAAGCCTTTGACAAGGTAAGGGCGGGCAGCGGCCAGGTGGTCGGCATTGTTGGGGAGGCTGGTATTGGAAAATCCAGGTTTATCTTTGAGATGCACAACCGGCTGGATGTACAAACCCGAATATTGGAAACCCGGTGCCTCCAGTATAAAAGCAATATCCCCTTTGTACCGATCCGGGAGTTCTTCTCATCCTGTTTTGACATCGGAAAAGGAGAATCCGAAAAAGAGATTGATGACAAATTGATCGCAGGAGTTACAGGCCTTGATCCGGACCTGTTACCTTCGGTGCCGGCCTTCAGGCATTTTTTATCCATTCGGGCCGGGGATGACCAATGGGAGACCCTTGAACCCAGGGAAAAACGGGAAAAGATATTTGAATCCTTAAGAAACCTTTTCATCCGGATCAGCCAGGACAGGCCCCTTGTCATGGTGGTGGATGACATTCAATGGCTTGATAAAACCTCGGAAGATTTCTTGGGCTATTTTATCGACTGGATCTCCAACACCCCTGTTCTTCTTCTGCTGCTATACCGCCAGGAATACGAGCACTACTGGGGGGACAAGCCCTTTTACAATCAAATCAGCATCCCTCCCCTGTCCTGCGATGAAAGCCGCGAATTTATCTGCGCCATTCTGGATACCGATAAATTGTCTGCCGAACTTGAATCCTTTATTTTCACACGGACCTCGGGCAACCCGCTGTTTATTGAGGAGTTGGCCAATACCCTGATTGAAGACAAAACCATTGTAAAGGAAAAGGGACTATGGCAGTTAAAAAACCATACTGCCCTCCTTCATGTACCGGAGACGCTTCAGGGTATTATTGCGGGGAGAATGGACCGCCTCGGCGACAACACCAAAACAACCATACAGATGGCCTCAGTGATCGGCAGAAGTTTCGGGTTCACTCTGCTGCAGCGCCTTACCGGGATGGATGATGCCATAAAAACCTACCTGCTCAAACTCCGAAACCTGGAATTTATCAATGAAAAGACTTTGTTTCCGGAACTTGCGTATATATTTAAGAACATGATCACCCGGGAGGTTGCCTATAACAGCCTGCTTATCAATCACCGCAAAGAGATCCACGGACACATCGGCCAGGCCATTGAAGAGATGTACCCGGACCAAATAGAAGCCTTTTATGAGATACTGGCCTTTCATTTTTCAAAAAGTGATTCCCACGACAGGGCAATCCATTATTTAAAAGCATCCGGTGACAAGGCAATACAGAACCATGCCGCCTTTGAAGCATTTGAATTTTACAAAAAAGCCCTCACCTGCCTGCAGCAGTACAGGAATGGGCAGGAAACGGACACGCCGTCAGACAAAACTGAGCTATCCATCCTCCATGCCATGATCAGCCCCATGATCATTCTCAACTTCCCAGGACGGAGTATGGGCATTCTTGAGCAGGGGGTCGCCATGTCAAAACGTCTGAACGACCAGAAAAGTCTGATCCGGTTCTACAGTAATACCGGCTATCTGCATTCGGTCAGGGGACAGCATAAGCAAGGGATAAGATTTGCAGACAAAGCCTTTAAACAGGCTGTGGAAATAGCCGACCTTACTGCAATGGCACAGACATCTCCGGATCTTTGCGTAGCCCATTCTGTAGCCGGCCATTACGCCAAGGTCATTGACATTACAACCATCATGATCCATGCCATCCGGAAGGCGGGCCGGGAAAAGGATAATTTCAGCGGCCCTGCCATTGTATATCCCACATTCTATGCCATGTCCGGATACAGTATGGCCATGCTGGGAAAATTCGACCAGGGAATTGCCAATTGCCGCTATGCTCTTGAAGAGACAAAAGAGACGAAAAATCTTTTCACCAAAAGCCTCTGCCGCAACTTCACCGGTATGACACATGTGCTGAGGGGAGACTGGGCCAAGGCAAAATCCGATCTTTCCCGTCTGCTCAAAGACCTGGCACAGATCAAGTTCATCCAAATCCAGGCCATTGCAAAGGGAGGGCTGGGATTAACGCTGGCATACGTAGGAGAGCCTGAAAAGGGATCGGTACTGGCCCAAGAAGGCTTGGCCATGTTTGAAGCAGAAGGAATCAGATGGCAGGTATCCAACCTTCAATTCTACCTTGGTGTCTGTGCATACAAATCCAATGATATAGAAACCGCCCTGAGCTGGCTGAACCAGTCCGTGGCAACTGCAAGGCAAAACGATGAAATCGACTTTCAAGGTAAGGCGATGATATGGCTGGGAAGGATCATGGGCAAGGCTGTGGATGCTGATTTTTCAGATGCAAAGCAGCACATCCAAGATGGTCTCAAAATCCTGAACAGACTTAAGATAAAACCGGAAATTGCCATGGCCCATCTTTTTTTAGGAGAGCTTTATGCCGGAGCCGGCCAAACTAAGAAGACCGGCTCCGACCTTAAAAAAGCAGAATCCCTGTTTTCTGGCATGGGCATGGAATACTGGCTTCTTACAACCCGGAATATTCTGAATTCATAAGGAGCGAACTGCATGGACCTGACCGGATTGGATGCCACACTTTTAGAAACAGCGCTGGATAACATCAACACCTCCATCTGTATTGTGGATGAGAACTGTATTGTCAAATTCTGGAATGCGGAAGCAGTCCGATTCTATAAAATATCCGCCCGGGAGATCGTAGGAAAGCCTGTTACGGAGTTCTTCCCCAAGGCCCTGATTCCCAAGGTAATTCAGGAACAGAAAGCCTATGAGGATGTATATAACAATCCCAAGGAAGGCTACTATATCGTTATCAGTGCCGTTCCCCTTTATGACGGGCTAAACAGGATGATCGGTGGTATCAGTATTGACAAGGACATCACCGATTATATCAACACCCAGGCCCTGCTTGAAAAAACCTCCGACAACATCAAGCTTCTTGAGGAACAGATCAATGCCATCAACCAGAGCCAATACTCATTTTCCGGCATCATCGGGCAAACCCCGGCCTTTTTGGAAGCGGTTCAACTATGCCGCGACGTATCGGACTCAACCATCAGCGTCCTGCTGCTCGGAGAAAGCGGTACGGGCAAAGAGGTGATTGCCAGGGGGATCCATGCGGAGAGCAAACGAAAAGGTCCCTTTATCCCCATCAACTGCAGTGCCATCCCGGCCAGCCTATTTGAAAGTGAACTATTCGGCTATGAAGGCGGGGCATTTACCGGTGCCCAGCGAAAGGGGAAAATCGGCAAAATAGAGGCGGCCGACAAGGGCACCCTGTTTCTGGATGAGATCGGTGACCTCCCCCTGGAAATGCAGCCAAAGCTGCTCAGGGTCCTGGAGGCAAATCAACTCAGCCGCCTGGGCTCCGACAAGGACATAGAGGTGGATGTCAGAATCATTGCCGCCACAAACCTTGATCTTAAGCAAAAGGTGGATGAAGGCACATTCAGGCAGGATTTATTCTACCGCCTGAATTCCATCATGGTAGACCTGCCCGCCTTAAGGGAACGCAAAGAGGATATCCCGGTTTTTATCCACCACTTCCTTGAAACCTATTGCATGGCATACGGCGTGAATATCCCCGAGATTCCGAATGAAGTTCTCAGGGTTCTTCAAACCTATGAATGGGAGGGCAATATAAGAGAGCTGAAAAACGTCATGGAACGAGTTGTCATTCTGCATAAAAAAAAGGACGCCCCGGAAATGGATGTCCGTATTCTGCCTGAATACATTGTGAAACGATCCGGGATTTCCCTGCCGCGGGATTTGGAAGACGATAATAACCTGGATCTGACGGCCACCCTTCAGGAGGTCGAAAAACGCACCATCCTCAAAGCCCTGGAAAAGGCCGGGGGAAATATAGGAAAGGCCACTGCCCTGCTCAATATTCCCAGAACCTCTCTGTATTACAAACTCAAGAAACACGGAATCGTGGTGGAGAGAATCGTTTCTGATAACTCCTGATATAGAATTGCAGGAAGAATCCGGAATTCACGAACTGTCCGATTTTAGACAAACGTTTAAAAACAGATTGCTTATTTACACAAAACCGTCCGATTTTAGACAACCCCCTTTTCAATCATAGACTGCATTTATTCTCCATACGAAGAAAATCGCCTTACTTTTCAGACTGTTACAATTCACACATCATTTCACCACACCCTGGCACAATGATTGCCATTAACTCCTTATAATTGGAAATAACGATTTATCCTTAGAAGGAGACTGCCATGCACCCCTATATCAATTATATCACCACAACCGATGCCCATGTATCAGGAGAACCCATAAGGGTCATTACATCCGATACCCTGGACCTTCAAGGCAGCACCATTGTTGAAAAGCGGGATTATTTTTCCCGGCATCTGGATTATCTGAGGCAGGCATTGATTCTTGAGCCCAGGGGCCATGAAAACATGTTCGGGGCAGTGGCCTGCAGCCCCCAGACCCAGGAGGGGGATCTCGGGTTATTCTTCATGGATACCAAGGGATATCTGAACATGTGCGGCCACGGCACCATCGGCAGTGTGACCATTCTCCTGGAAAAGGGAATCATAACGCCTGAAAAAAACTTTCTGATGATTGAAACCCCTTCCGGCCTGATCCGGGCTGAATTTGAGATGGCGGATAAAAAGGTTACCCAGGTATCCTTTAAAAATGTCCCCGCCTTTGTCTATGAAACGGATATCGATATTCATACCCCGAGATTCGGCAACCTCAAGGCGGATGTTGTGTTTTCAGGTAATTTTTTCATCATGATCGACAGCAGCCAGCTTCCCTGTGAACTGACAAGCGAAAACCTGAGTGCCCTGATCCCAGAAGCCATGGCAATCAAAGAACGATTAAACCGAAAATTAGAAGTCTGCCACCCCAAAGAACCCCACATATCAGGAATGGATCTGGTCCAGTTCTACAACCAGCCCCGGAACGGACCCTTTCAAAACTGTGTGATCTTCGGGCAGAGCCAGGTAGACCGCTCCCCCTGCGGAACCGGTTTAAGCGGATTGCTCGCCTTGATGGCACACAAAGGCCTGCTCGTACCGGGACAGGAAATTGTCTGTGAAAGTATCCTGGGTACCTCCTTAAAAGGAAAGATTTCCAAACGAACCCGTGTGAACCACTATGAAGCCGTCATACCCGAGATCACCGGAACCGGCTTTATCACCGGCACCCATGAGTTTGTCCTGAACCAGGAGGATCCGTTCAGGCAGGGGTTTACCATGCATGCATAATTCCACTTGATAAACCGGACAACCGACCCCATCTTATATGTATTACAGGGGCTCCGGAAAAATTTACAAACACCAGCCTTGCGTGATACGGGACAGCCGGCTGTAACTGCCCATAATTAAAAAGCGAATACAACATCCGGATAAGAAAATTTTACCCTTGACAATCCTTCAAAAGGGGATCATATTTTAACACAATGCCAATGGTTTAACCATTACACAAAATATTGTCAGGAGCACATCATGCTAAATAAAATAATCAGTCAGACCCTTCCCTACTTCCCACAAAAATTCATCTGGCAGTTCTCAAAAGCCTATATTGCCGGCCAAAGCACCCAGGAGGCCATTGACGCCTCCAAAGCCCTGAACCGGGAAAGAACAATGGTCACCCTGGACATCCTGGGAGAATTCATAGAAAACATGAACCAGGCCCGGGCCAACCGCGATGAATACCTGGACCTCATCCGCACCGTTGAACAGACGGATGTCATGGGCAACTACTCCCTCAAGCCCACCATGTTCGGCCTTCTCCTGGACAAGGAGACCTGTTTTGACTATATCCGGGATCTTGTGGTAGAAGCCGTAAAATATGGCAATTTTATCCGCATTGACATGGAAAACTCCCCCTGCGTAGATGACTCAATAGATATATTCAGACGCTTGAAAAAGGAATTCCCTAAAAATGTCGGACTTGTACTCCAGGCCTATTTGAAAAGGACCCTGCCCGACCTTAAAGACATGCTGGATCTTCGGTCCGATGAGGCCCCCTTAAATTTCAGGCTTTGCAAAGGCATATACGTGGAATCCTCTGCAATTGCCTACAAGGATTACCACGAGATCAACGAGCACTATCTGGAAGATCTTGAATTCATGTTCAAAAACGATATATACCCGGCCATTGCCACCCATGACAAACCCTTGATTCAGGGCGCTCTGGACCTCATCGTCAAGTACAAGGTCCCAAAAGACAAATACGAATTCCAAATGCTTTACGGCGTCACCCCGAAACAGCGCCAGGCCCTTGTGAATGCAGGCCATCCGGTCCGGGTTTACGTCCCCTTTGGCGAGCATTGGTTCGGCTACTCCACCCGCCGCCTCAAGGAAAACCCGGGTATGGTCAGCCACATACTCAAAGCCATGCTGGGCAGAGGCTAACCGGCCTTTTTTTAGAAAAAGGCGTATCAACCGCCGGGCCGGATGGGATGTCCTGACCTACCCGGCCTACGAACCGTTTCAGTTTAATCACGACCAAAATTTGTTTTTTCCCTGATGAATTGATATTGATGCCATTATGGAGGGATACATACTTACACGGGAACATTTGGAGAACCGGGGACGGCATCTTCTGCGATACACAGGCGTCGGTGATCAGGGCCCCTTTGAAATCATCATCACCCGGGACCGTCCCCTGTTTTTCATCGAACGCAGCTCCGGGATGCCGGGCCATATCCCCTTTCAGGAACGCCGGAGTGTCGATTTGACCTCTTTTGAAGGGACACCCGTGGATGCCCTGTATTTCAAAACCCAGACCCAATTGTACAGGGCCCGCAAGCTATTGCGGGACACGGAAATCTTAACCTTTGAGACAGATATCCTTCCCCAGGACCGCTTCCTGATGGAACGGTTTATCCATGGTAATGTTAAGATTAAAGGTGCCTGTCAAAACCGGGCAGGTCTGCTTCGTTTTACGGATCCTGTCCTTTCTCCGACCGATTGCCAGCCCCGATTTTCAGTTCTTTCACTGGATATCGAAACCGGACAAAAGGGTGAGTTGTACTCCATTGCCTGCCATTTTGAAGGCCGACAAAAACCGGATCAGTCCCAAACCGCCCCCTTGGGGATTGTCCTTATGCAGGACAGTACGGCTCAAGAATCCGGTTCGCCAAGCCATAACTTACCTGTGGATATCGGGGTGGCAGGTATTGACCCGTCACCTTTAACCGATACAGGATGGATGATCCGCCTGCCCGAAGAAAAGGATCTGCTCAAAAGCTTTCTTGAGATCATAAACACTCTGGACCCGGATATTATCATCGGCTGGCATGTGATCGGGTTTGACCTGATGTTCCTTGAAAAGAAATACAAGGAGCATGGGATCCCATTTACCCTGGGGCGAAACCGGCACAGGCCAGAGCTTCGGGAAATCAGAAAAGGAGCGTTCAGTGTAGATATCAGTGGAAGGATTGTCATCGACGGCCCCCCGTCGCTGAGGGCTGCCTTTTACTCCTTTGAAAATTTTCGCCTGGAAACCGTGGCATCGGAATTATTGGGCAAAGGCAAAGACATCGGCCACAATGAGGACAAGGTCGCGGAAATAGAGCGCCGGTTCAGGGAAGACAAAAAAGGCCTGGCCCGGTATAACCTGCTGGACTGCACCCTGGTATGGGAGATTTTCAAAAAGACCGGTCTGATTGACCTGACCTGGAAACGGGCCCAGCTCAGCGGCCTGACCATGGACCGGGTGGGCCGGTCTGTCGCTGCCTTTGATTATTTCATGCTGCCCAGAATCCATCGGAACGGCCTTGTGGCACCCAGCATCAGGGATATTAAAGATATCGGCCATGCGCCCGGCGGATGGGTGTTTACCAAATCACCGGGATTCTTTGAACAGATTGCGGTGTTTGATTTTAAAAGCCTTTACCCCTCCATAATCCGGACCTTTAAAATCGATCCCCTATCCAGGCTTAACGCCCATGTCAGCCCCTTAAGCACGCCGATTGACACCACTTTTTCACGAGACATCCATGTACTGCCAGAATTCATCACAACGCTCATGGACAGCCGGGACAGGGCAAAAAAAGAAAATGACACCCACCTGTCCCAGGCCGTCAAAATTCTGATGAACAGCTTCTACGGCGTCATGGGAACCACCAAAAGCCGGTTTTACAACCCGGATTTATCCCGGTCCATCACCGGTACGGGTAGATGGCTGCTGAAGATCACCCGGGAACTTCTGGAAGATAACGGATACTCCGTCCTATACGGAGACACTGATTCCGTGTTTGTGCAACTAAAGCCATCTGAGTTTCAAAACAGCGAACAATCGACCATGCAGCTTGCCGACCGGATGAACACCTATTTAACCCGAACCATAAAAGACAAATTCAACCTTGAGTCCCATCTGGAAATTGAATTTGAAAAACTGTTCACCCGTTTTTTTCTCCCGGCCCTGAGAGGCGGCGGAGAAAGCGCGAAAAAAAGATATGCAGGTCTCGTAAAAAAAGGCGACGCACAGGAACTTATGTTCACCGGCCTGGAGTTTGTCCGGTCCGACTGGACCCTTTTTGCAAGACAGTTCCAGTATGATTTATTCCAGCGGGTCTTCCATGATCAGGAAGTGGCCCTGTGGATCCGGCAAAAAATCATGGATCTAAAAAAACATCGCCACGACCGGGACCTGGTTTATAAAAAACGGCTGACCAAACCCGCCGACGCCTATGTCAAGATGGTCCCTCCCCACGTAAAAGCCGCCCGTCTTCTAAAAAGCACGAATTCCAGACAAATTTCCTATGTCATGACCCTGAGGGGGCCTGTTCCAACAGAACTGCCCCATGACGATCTGGATTACAACCACTATATCGAAAAACAGCTCAAACCCATCGCAGACGCCGTCCTCCTGTTCTTTGACCTGAGCGTCTCCGACAT
>PIVQ01000534.1 GCA_003354055.1 Desulfobacteraceae bacterium
ACCGGGGTCTGGGGAATAACCGTCATCACTCCCACGCCCAGGACAGCGCCGATAAGGGTACCGGACAGGCGGTAAAGACATATTTCAACAGAGTCTGCCACATAGACCTGCATGACAATCACCGTGGATATCACTGCCCAATAGCCGAACTCCAGATTGAAGAAGATGGTGACTGCATAAGCCAGAATGGCTGCCAATGCCGTCTTTAATCCATGAATTATATGTAGGGATGATGGTTTCATTTTTTACTGATAACACAGTAGCGAGCGAGCCGGACAGTACTTTCTGAAACTCGCCTAACCTTTAATTATAAACCGAAGATTCACCACCCACTGTTCTCGCCGTTCTCGCTTGCCTTCATTTTTCCATTTGAAACCACCCGGAAAATAAACTAAAGTAAAGCCGTGCAAAACTGAAAAATAAGGATAATTTTATGTTGGAAAAATTGAGACAAAAAGCCGTTCAAGGATTTAAACCAGGCGATACCTTTGTCATTACCCGGACGTTTACCCGGGAGGAGACTGAAGCATTCGGAGATCTGACCCGGGATTATAATCCGGTGCATTATGATGAAAGGTGGACGGAATCCAAAGGGTTTGACGGCCTGATCTGCCACGGGCTTCTGGTGGGGGGAATGATCTGTGAATTCGGGGGGCAGGTGGGGTGGCTGGCCACTGGCATGGATTTCAAGTTTATAAACCCTGTGTATTTTAACGACACCGTTGAATGCCGGATTGTTCTGACCCAGGTTGAGGAAAACGGCAAGGCCAGGGCAGAGGCTGAGTTTTTCAATCAGGACGAAGTCCTTGTGGGAATGGTGTCCCTACGGGGTCGGCTTCCTGTATCCGATGACCGGAAAATTTTGAACCGGATGATGGAAGAGGGCGATCCCACAAATAAATTAGCTTAACCAAAGAGACCTTTCCATACCAGCGAGCCTAATCCCTGACCTCCTTGGTATGGCTTTCCTTTAAGGATCAGTTGTTCTGTTTTAAGGCGGAACAACTCTTTGACATCCATCTCCAGGGGATTCTGATCCAGAACAACCATGTCTGCTATTTTTCCGGGTTCAAGACTGCCCCTTTCTGTATCATCAAAACTTGCCCAGGCTGTTTCATAGGTATACATCTTCAGTGCTTCGGCGGTGGTAATAGACTGGTCTTCCCTATAGTGGTTGCAGGCGCACCACATGCCAAAGGCCGGATCCGGCAGGGTGACAGGGGCATCTGATCCGCCGGACACATGGACGCCCATGTCCAGAAGGGTCCTTAAGGGGGATATTTCATCCACCCGGTTTCCCAGGATCCCCTTCAGATAGTCATAGGGCTCCAGGTTCATATGGAGGAGGGAAGGCTGGCAGGCAATACCTATTTCATGTTCTGCGCAGAGGTCCATGGCAGCCTGACTCATCAGAGAGGCATGGATGATGCTGTGGCGGTGGCCTTTGCGATGATTGTTTTTCTGGGCTCTGTCAAATGCCCGGACTGCCTGATCCACACCAGCATCGCCGATGGCATGGAGCTGGACCTGCAGGCCTTTATCATGGGCGGTCCGGACAAATTCATCCACCTGACTGTCCGGGTAGAATAGTATGCCGGTGTTGGCAGGCTCGTGGGCATAGGGTTCCAGCAGGGCGGCATCGCAGGATCCGAAACAGCCGTCCAGAGCTGTGGCAAAGCATCCTCCAATCCTTGGAAGTTTTCTTTTTAATACCTTTTTAATCTCCAGAGTCTGGAAGAATACCCTGAACTGGACCGGATCTGAAAGTCCCCGGGCCAGGAATCTGACGATATCGACATCCAGATCCAGGAGAAATCCCACCCCTTCGGCCGGGTGGGCCAAAGCGATTCCTTTGTTTGCCATCCGGTCGACACCTGACAGCATATGGCGGATCAGGGATATCACAGACACCTTGGCCGAGATGTGATCGGTGGCTTCGAAAAAGGCCTCCTGATAAAGGTGCCCGGTATCTGCATGATAGCCGCGCAGTTTTTTTATCTTTGCGGGCAGAAGGTTCTGCATGGCCGTGTTGATCACCGATGCATGGCCGTCGTATTTGACCAGCATCACAGGCCTTTTTTCCATCTTGTCCAGTTCGGTCCGGGTTACCATGCTCCCCTCTTCCACCGAGTGGGATGATATGCCGAAGCCTAAGACTACCTTGGGCCGGGCCGAATTGACATAACCTGAAATGAGTTCTGATAAATGGGAAAAGTCCCGGGCCTCTCTTACATCCAGAGTTGAGGAAAACAGGGCGTAGGATGAAAAATGCAGGTGGGAGTCCCCGAACGCCGGGATCAACGCCTTGCCGCCCAGGTCGATCTTTGTATGGTCTGAATAGACCCCTGGCAGTTCATTGCCGGTGAAGAGGATAATTCCATCGTCTTCAACCAGGTAGCGGCAAATGGTATCGTTCTTATCGCAGGTGAGAATAGGGCCTTGGTATACGGTCATTGTTTTTCCCCCAAAAAGACAGATTGTTGTAAACACGGTTTTGTTTCCTTACCATGAATTCGTCATAATGGTTAGGGGAAAATACAGATAGCCTGCAAACATCAGCCTTAATAATTTGCCTTTGACCCGTCTTTGGGGTAAACTATACCATTCTTTTCACAGGCATATCTTTCATCAAAATTTGTAATTGAGGTGCGAAAATGCCCCGGGCGACTGATATTGTACAAAAAATAAAAGTCATGAAAACCCTTCCCAATATTGCTGTGCGCCTGACACGGATGATATCGGACGATTCCTCAAGCCTTCAGGAATTTGAAGAGGTAATCCGCCTGGATCCCACCCTGGTTTTAAGGCTGCTAAAAATCGTAAACAGCCCCTATTATGCACTGACATCCCAGGTGGAAAGCATTGCCGAGGCCGTGGCTTTTGTGGGGATGGACAATTTGAGAAACCTCATTGTTATGGATATTTTCAAGCATATTATCAAAACCGGGCCGTCGGAGTCAGGGTTTTCCCGGACCAACCTCTGGCGACATTCCGCAGCAGTGGGGGTGACCAGTCAGATGATCAGCGAACGGGTATTTGAAGTAAAGGGGGAAAATGCCTTTTTATGCGGACTCATTCATGATATCGGGCTGATCATTGAAGACCAGGTGGTCCCGGATCTTTTCATCAAGGCCTTACTGGGCTGTGAAGGTGGAGAGGAACGGATTATTGACCATGAAAAACGGGAAATCGGCTGTGATCATACCCAGGTGGGATGGGAGATTGCAAAGGACTGGAAGTTGCCCCTTGAGGTCCAGGAGGGGGTCAGAGACCATCACAATGCCGTAAAAAATACTGAGCCCCGGAGTACAACCGGTATGGTTCAGATCTCTGAGTATTTTGTAAACCGTATGGAATTTGCACCTTTTCCCGGCACACGAAACCCATTGCCCCAGAGTCTGCTTACCCATATGCACTCCCGTATCCAGGAGTACAAAACAATTGCCATGGATATTCCTGAAATTATTGCAAAGGCCGATGATGTTTTCGGACTGGAATGATGACCCAAGACATTAACAGCATATTTGAGGAACTGGAACCTCCGGACGAAAGCGTCCCGGCTTTTTGTGAATTTGCCCGGGACAATTTGCCCGGCAGCACCCGGTTTCTACTGGTTCCGGATCAAGGGGACCGGATGGGGTCCGAACCGCCTTTGATAATAGACCCTGCTGTGGAAGAAGACCTGATGACCCGGTTCCGGGATGATGCCGGCCGGGTGTATTCAGATATTAGCTGTTCAGGAGAGGGTAAAGAATCACAGATTTTCGGGTGTTATTTTTCTTTTCTTAAATCCGGTTTTCTGGTCTCCTTTTCTACCTCAGAGGATGATGAGCTGATATCCGCGATGATCCGCCTTCTGTGTGATGCGTTTGAAAGATCTTTAGAACTTACCGAGCAAAGAGAACTGCTGGAAATACGGAAAACCCAGTTTGACAGGGAAAAGCGGGTGCTCAAAGAAAACAACAGGGATATTCTGGTTAAAAATATTCGTCAGCATGAAGAGTATGCCAGAACTCTGGAGTCTGAGATAGGCCGCCAGACCAAGAACCTGGTTGATGCCCGGCAGGCTGCTGAAACCGCCAGTAAGGCCAAGTCCGAGTTTCTGGCCAATATGTCCCATGAAATCCGGACCCCCATGAACGGAGTAATCGGCATGCTGGAAATTCTGTCTGAAACCCGGTTGACCCGTAACCAGGCCTCCTATGTGGAATCCACCCGGCAAAGTGCCCACTCCCTGCTGACCCTGATCAATGATATTCTTGATTTTTCAAAGGTTGAGGCCGGAAAACTGGATCTTGAGCATATTGGATTTAACCTGGCCACCACCATGGATTCCCTTCTGGATTTTTTAGGGCCAAGGGCAATGGAAAAAGGGCTTGATCTGGTCCTTCTCATGGAGCCGGATGTTCCCCTTCACATTGTTGGGGATCCCAGTCGGATCCGGCAGATTCTGGTAAATCTGGTGGGCAATGCCGTAAAATTTACAAGTACCGGCTATATTTTTATCCGGATTTCATGTGAGAAAAATACACTCGCATCCTGCAAACTTTTGTTCAAAGTGATTGATACCGGCATCGGCATCCCTTCGGACAAGGTGGATAAATTGTTCAATCTCTTTTCCCAGGTGGACAGCTCAACCACCCGGAAATTCGGCGGTACCGGACTGGGGCTGGCCATCTCCAGGCAGCTATCCCGATTGATGGGGGGAGATATCGGGGTGGTATCTGATCTGGGCAAGGGATCCAGGTTCTGGTTCACCATTGAGGCAGATAAAGAGACAGGCGGCCAAAAGGAAATCTCCTTTCCCGGGCTTGGACCCCCTGATGGCGGACAGCTGAACATTCTGGTGGCGGACAGCTCAAGGATTCACCATAAGATTTATGCCTCCTATTTTATGGAGTTTAACTGCGGTGTCACCCTGGTGACAACAGCCAAAGCTGCCCAGGATGCTCTGGAAGAGGCTGAAGACAAGGGAACACCCTTTGACGTTGTTTTTGCAGACCTCAAACTGCCGGACAGATCCGGCTATCTGTTGTGCAGGTCTGTGGCAGATCAGGCCCCGAAATCCGTTCCGATTCTTATTCTGCCGGGCAATATGCCTGATGCAGATAAAAAATACCAGGACTATACCACCCATTTTCTGTTTAAACCCATAAAGAAAAAAGACCTTTTCATCTGTCTTCGACTGGCTAGCCGGGTTGAAAAAGATCATTTGTCCCCGGGGGAAATCAGGGGAACAAAACCTTCAGCCGGGCCTGAAACGATTCCTTCTTTGAACGTTCTTCTGGCTGAAGACAATCCAGTGAACCAGAAGGTTGCTACTATTATGCTCAAAAGTGCAGGTCATCAGGTGAGTGTGGCT
>PIVQ01000036.1 GCA_003354055.1 Desulfobacteraceae bacterium
GGTCATGCTCATTAAAAATGACTGCAACTCTAATATCAACTGCCTGTTTTCCAACTCCCACCATATCCTTATAGATGAAATCCAGGGATCGGTATGGATGCAGGCCGCCCTTGGAAAAGGGGTATTAAGAATACCGGACCTGGCCAAGAAAAAGGATCTGCTGCCGGCAGAAGAAGAGGCCCTTTCCGCTGGTATCCGGTCAATGCTCCTGTCTCCTCTGACATACCAGGGAGAGAGCATCGGGCTTTTGGAGGTATATACCACCACCCCCAATGACCTTGGTCCTGTGGATACCATGCTTCTGGAACAGGTAACCCCGATCTTTTCAGTGGCCCTGAAACGGGGGCTGGATGAGATGAACAAAAATGTACAGTCCATCATTAAGGAAAAATGTACGGCAGTTCACCCGTCTGTGGAATGGCAGTTTGAAAAGGCAGCCATGAGTCATATGGAACGTTTACGGAACGGTTATGCCGCATCTGAGATGGAACCCATCATCTTTAAAGATGTGGTACCCTTTTACGGGCAGTCGGATATCCGGGGCTCTTCACTGGCCCGGAACAAGGGCATCCAACAGGACCTCACAGCCCAGTTAACCCTGGCACTGGATATCATGGATGCCAGTGAAAAACTTCGCCCCTGGCCGATTTTACAGGAGTATAAATACCGGCTTCAAACCCGTTTGGAACAGATTTCAAAGGGGGTGACCTCCAGTGATGAAAATGCCGTATTTACCTTGCTCCACCATGAAATTTCCCCTTCGTTCCCGGAACTTAAGAAACTTGGGACCGATGTGGCCAAAACAATAGAGGACTATGAAAAGGCTCTGGATCCTGTCGCCGGAATGGTCTACAACAAACGCAAGGATTATGAAGATTCGGTATTTCAATTGAACCAGTCTCTGTCAGGCTATCTGGAACGGGAAGACAGTCTTATCCAGGCAAGCTTTCCCCATTATTTTGAAAAGCGTCAGACCGACGGTGTAGATTACATGATGTACATCGGGGCATCCATGAACGAAAGCCAGCGGCTGGCACCGTTTCATATCCAGGACATGACCCTGTGGCAGTTGATGCTGGCCTGTGGTCTGGCATGGCATACCGAGCAGACAAAACCCGGATTAAAGGTTCCTCTGGATACCTGCCACCTGATTCTGGTCAATCACACCCCTCTGTCCATCAGGTTCAGATTTGATGAAAAACGGTTTGATGTGGACGGGGCCTATGATGTCCGTCATGAAATCATAAAATCCCGTCTGGATAAGGCCTTGGTAAAAGGCTCAGGAGAACGCCTGACCCAACCCGGACGCATTGCCGTGGTCTATGCCAATCCTTCGGAGGGCAAAGAGATCCGGCAGCATATCGACTTTCTCACCACATTAGGCAAACTCCATAATGACATGGAAGTACTTGAACTGGACGATATGCCTGATGTTCGGGGACTCAAGGCCATCCGGGTCGGTGTGGACATTGCCGCCGAAGCCGGAAATGTAATTAAAATGAAAGCCGGATAGCCGGACTGGCGCCGTCACTTTTTATTTTGTTTTGTGGACAAAGACCCCGTCCCAGTCCGATTCAGGCGGGTTGTCCATAAAAATTGCGCACCGGTCCTGATAAATCTGATGGGCTTTGGTATTGGGGAACCGATCCACCAGATCGTTAAAAATTTCAAGTCCCTGATCAAAGGCCATCTCCTTATAGCAGGCAAGCCCCTTTTCATAGGTTGCAAGTTCTTCAGCCAGATCCTTATCTTCTCCTTTAGTCTGCTTTTGAAATACGGTAAAGATGCCTACCGGTTCGGTTTTTCCCTTGACCTGAACCTGATCCAGTTCCTGAAACACAAACTCTCCTTCCAGTATTTCCTTTAGGGCATCACTGACAATCATTTTTACGCCGTAGAACTTGGTCAAACCCTCCAGTCTGGACGTCAGATTTACATTGTCTCCGATAAGGGTGTAATCAAAAAGATCCATGGATCCCATATTCCCCACCCGGCATTTTCCCGTGTGTACCCCGATGCCGATATCAACCTCTATGCCGTATTTATCAATAAAGATCTTATTGAGTCCTTTTAGGGCCGCCAGCATTTCAAAACCGGTTTTAACCGCCAGCTTCGGATGTCCCTTCACGTCCAAAGGCGCATTCCAGAAACACATGACAGCATCCCCGATGAATTTGTCCAGGGTGCCCTTGTTTTTGATAACACTTCGGGTCATTGGCGTAAAATAGTCATGAAGAAGGTTGGTCACCTGGGTCGGAGACAGGCTTTCAGAGATCGTGGTGAAGCTTCTGATATCCGTAAACATGATGGTCATCACTTTTTCTTCACCTTCCAGACTCATTGTTTCCGGAGCATCACTGATCTGATCCACAACGGCCTTTGACACATACCGGCTGAAGGCGGATCTGTAGAATTTTTTCTTTCTCTCTGAAAACCAGAATTTAAACAGGGTGAGGAATGCAAAATTTCCGCCCAGAACCAGAAGGGGGAAAAAAGGAGATACCCAGATATGATAGTCCTTTAATGCAAAAAAACCTCCTGAAAAGGCCCCCACAGCTAACCCTAAGGTCACAGGCAAAGTAAGCCATGCACTGCTCCATCCGATCAGGATGGTGGTGATTATTCCCCACAGGCAGATAGCCGTAAATTCAAGCCCCGGCACCCAATCCGGCCGGGAAATAAAATCCTTATTTAAAATATTGTCCACAATGGTGGCATTCACCTCAACACCGGGAAAGACCTCAGCCAGGGGGGAAACCCTTATATCCATCAACCCTGCAGCTGAAGATCCTAAAAAAACGACCTTGCCTTTTAACTTTTCGAGTTCGCCCCGGTCTTCCAGTACATGGGCTGCCGGAATAAAGGGGAAGGTATATCCCGGGCCTTTATAATTGACCATCATTCTCCCGTGGGCATCCACAGGGATAATGGTACTGCCGATACGAATGGATGAAAGGCCTTTGGCACTGACTTTAATCATTGGGTTGGCAACCTTGCCCTGCAATGCTGTCATAAGGGTTATCAAAGAGAGATGGGGGTAAAGTTTGCCCTGCCATGCGATCACCAATGGGACCCTTCGCAGCACGCCGTCCATATCCATACCGGTATTCATATACCCGGCATTGGGCTTAGAAGCCATGAGTTCAAGCAGTGGCGGAATGACCTGTTCCGCCTGAAGAAGATATTGTGCAGCATCGCCTGCTCCCGGTTCCTTAACCACGGCAGCTTTAAGCTCTGGCAGGCTGACGGTTGCACTGGCCCCGATATCTGCCTTCTTGAAATAAAATGAATATGCCAGGGCAAAAGGCCCAGTACCGAGGATATCAGCTAAAAGCTGATCATTGTCCATGAGCTGGGCCGGAAGACCCGTGAACCCCATGTTAATCTTTAAATCCCGTTTGAGCATACTCTGAATAATCTTGGGCGACGAGCCGTCAGGTTCACCAAAAAGAATATCATTACCCACGGCAAGGGCACCGGCCATCTGAATTTTTTTCAGCAGCAGACCGACCCTGTATCGCGGCCAGGGCCATTGACCGAACTTTTTAATGCTGTACTCATCAATGTCCACAACAGCCACTGTCGGATTTTTCGGCGGGGTATGTACCTGTTGAAGAAAGGTATCGTACAGTTTTAGCTCCATCAGGTGAAGATAGGCCGGCTTAAACACATAAAGAGCGGCAAAAAGGCAGGTAATGCAGAATCCCACCCCGAAAATCGTCCATTGGGTCTGTTTAAATCGCTTCAAGATATTCATTTTCTAAATTCGCCCGGGCATCGCTGATACTAAAGGTGCCGATGCCTATAATTGATGGTGAATTCAAGGTGTTTTTATGCTTGACAAATTAGACGCATTGATGTTTATGTTAATGACACACAAAACTGAATGCAACTAAAAAATTAGTTCTGATCCAAATTAGTCTTGATCTATAATTGTACGCGGTTCCCTGGGTCCTCGGGAATTTAGAAGATTGAGGTAATTCAAATTTCAGAGAGGAAAAACATCATGAGACAAATGAATTTTTTAATGCTGGCTATCGTCTTTTCCATTTTCTGTTTTTTATCGCCTTTACAGGCCCAAACACTGACGCCCCAACCTGAAGTCAGCAATTCAGCCCAAGGCCCTGCTTTTGCCTTTGATCCAAACCCCCATGGTGTTTTATCTCAACTCCTTGCAAACCATCAGGAAGTTCAGACTTACAGATACAGAGTAGAATCCGCTGAGAACCTGCTGCGTCAGAGTGTGGGTCTTTACCTGCCCTCCCTTGATCTTTCCGGGGACTACGGACATGAACATATAAAAAAAGAATATATTGATTCCGACACCAATATGTGGCGGCACGAAGTCACCCTGCGCGCCACCCAGCTGATCTACGATTTTGGAAAGACACTTGGCACCATAGACCGGGACACGGTTGCCCTGGCCCAGGCACATGCAAGCCTGGACTCTATCACCCAGGCGACGCTCAGAGATGGAATCACGGCTTATATCCAAATCGTTCGCGCAAGAGAGCGTCTGAGGACGGCCCGTTACTCGGAAAGCCGCATCAAAGAGCTGACCGGTGTTGAAAAAACGCTGCTGGAAAAAGGCGCAGGTCTGACCTCGGATGTACTCCAGGCAAAACAACAACTGGCAGGCGCCATGGCTCTGAGGGTTGAAGCAGAAGGCGAACTAAAACTGGCCAAAAACCATTTCCAGGCCGTCTTTTATCATTATCCCACTGAAGAAGAAGTGAACGCCTTTATTGAGATTTCCCTGCCGACAGCCCAATTCCCTGCGACACTTGAGCCTGCTGTTGCAGTTGCCATTGCCAACAATCCGGAAATCCGGATTACGAAATATGACTTGGATTTAACCCGCAAAGATATCAAAATTTCAAAATCAGCCTACTTTCCGGACCTGAATCTGTTTGGTGAAGTTATTAGTGCCCACGATAACGACGGATATTTTGGTTACAGATATGATTCCTCCGTTGGTGTAGAGTTCACCTACAATTTATACAGGGGCGGCAGTGATTATGCTGCTGTAAAAAGTGCAAGCGCAACCAAAGAGGCAGCCTCCACCCATCTGGAACAGGCCCAAAAATTAGTTCGCGAGCAGGTCCAAAACTCCTGGGATCAATACCTGACTTTGAGCACCAAAAAAGAACTGCTTGATCAGCAGACGGAAATCCTGAGAAACTTTCTGGAGCTGGCCAAAAAAGAGCGTAAAATGGGTACCCGTTCCCTTCTGGATGTCCTGACCGGAGAAGTCAACTATATTACAGCTCAAGGCACTGCCATTGCAGCCAGGGAAGATATGAAAATTGCAGCATATAACCTGCTGTTCTCCATGGGCCAGATGGAACTTGATCTTTTTGCCCAAAATTAAAGAGAAGACTTTTGCAACAAACATCGTGAAGGGGGTAACTCCCCTTCACGACGTTCATTTCAGGTTAGAGATATCTTCATGCAGCCATTCACATCAACCTTTACTGATTACCTGATATGAAAGAACTATTCAGACGCCTGTTTCACCGCCCTTTTCTAGCCATTGAAATTCTTCTGGCGACCCTTTTGACCACCCTGCTCACCCTGGCAATGCCCATGTATGTAATACAGATCCTGAACAGGTACGTCAGTTACGGATTCCACGGGACGTTAATCACTCTGACCCTTGGGATGTGCATTGCAACCGCACTCCAATTTTGTTTCAGGCTGATCCGAACAAAGCTGGCTTCTGCCGTCAACCAGGAACCCAATGACCGGCTGTCCAGGGATATGCTGATCCTCATCAGCCAGGCCAAAGCTGAACCAATGGCCCGGATATCCAAACCCAAGATTCAGGAAGCCTTGAATCATGTCCAGACCATCCAGCAAAGCTATACCGCCCAAACCCTGACCGGTACACTTGACGCCCCGTTTTCCCTGATACTTATCGGTGTAATTTATCTGCTGAGCCCTGTTCTTGCAGGCATCGCCCTGCTGGGTATCGGCTTGGCCATTATTCTGGGCTGGATCACGATACTACGTTCAAAAAAAACAGGGGATGAGTTTTCCTCTGTGATGTCCGAACACAGAGACCTTAACTTCTCAGCCGTTAACAGCCTGGAAAGTATCAGGGCATTCTGTGCAGGCCCTTTTCTTTCTGAAAAATGGCAAAGCCAGCTCACCCGGATGTCAATACTCAAGGCAAAACTCACCGACTATAAAGAACTCTCTCAGACCATGACTATGACAGGCAGTTCCCTGACCTCGGTTTTTTTATATGCAACAGGCGCAGTTCTTGTCGTCCAAGGAGAATTATCCGTGGGAGCACTTATCGGTGCCAATATCCTTTCCGGAAGAGCCTATCAGAGCACCACAAAACTGGTACAGGCTTTCTTTTCCCTGTCCCGGGCAAACCAGGCCTTTAAATCACTGGCCGGATTCAGTCACCTGCCCATGGAAGCTACATCCGGAACCGCCCTCAAACAATACAAGGGCAAATTGGAGTGCCATGACCTTGGCTTTGCCTACCCCAATACCACCACACCGGTGTTTGAATCCCTTAACCTGGAACTAACTTCCGGCAGTGTTCTCGGGGTAACAGGCGACAACGGATCCGGAAAAACCACACTGGCAAAACTGATTGTCACCCTTCTGGAACCCAGGCGGGGCAAACTATTGGCGGACGGGGTCAATCTTTTACAAATGGCGCCGGCCTTTTGGCGCAGACAGCTTATGTACATGCCCCAGGAGTCTGAATTCATCGCTGGTACCCTGAGAGAGAATATCCTCATGCTAAATCCGGACCTTGATGAATCGGAACTAAATGAAATCCTTCGGTTAACCGATTTACGATCTTTTCTTGATAAAACACCGGACGGGCTGGACACACGCGTTACTGACAATGAAAAAAATTTCCCACCTGGCATCCGTCGCAGGATATCACTTGCACGCGCCCTGACAGGCAAGGGAAATCTTGCTATTCTGGATGAGCCCACAGATGCCCTTGATAAGAAAGGCGTGGAAGCCGTATACAGGATAATGAATCACCTGGCCTCCGCACGGAAAACCATTGTGGTGTTTACAAATGATCCCAATATTCTCAAAGGCGCTGCCATGGTACTCAACCTAAATAAAAAACCCATCCCCGAACTGATCCGGAAAACAGCAGCTTCAGGTCAAGGCCAAAGGCTTTCATGATGGATATTGTTCAAGCCAATATTTCCAGAACCACCCATCTCTTCTTTCTTCTTCTCATAGCCATGTGCGGTTCTTTTATAGCCTGGTCCTATCTTGGCACTCTGGACGTGGTGTCAATGGCAAACGGAGAAGTGATTCCCAGCGGCCGAATAAAACAGGTCCAGCACTTTGAAGGCGGTATTATTCACCAAATCAATGTCAGGGAAGGTGATGAAGTGACTATTGGGCAACCTTTGGTTGAACTGGAGCAGTTGCGCAGCGGTGCCAGTCTTGAAGAGCTGAAAATGCGCGTGGATGCCCTTAAAGTAGATGTACTGCGGTTGGCGGCTCAACTGCATGACAGCCCGGCCATTATTTTTCCACCCGAGATGGTCAGGCAACTTCCGTTGCTGGTCGACGAAGCAATAGCCCTGTTTGACGCCCGGCAAAGAAGCTACCGGTCCACCATGAACAAATTAACCACCAATGTTCGCCAGCGGGAACAACAGATATTATCCATCCAGGCCCAGCTGGACAATAAGCTGGAGCGTCTTCCTCTGTTAGAAGAGGAACTGGCACTGAGTGAAGAATTATTGATTGATAATCTCACAACACGGATCAAGCACATTGATATCATGCGCCGGGAAAAAGAGATTGAAGGCAAAATAACCAAGGACCGTTCCTCTCTCAAAGAAGCCAGGCATACACTGATTGAAACCCGGGAAAAACTGAATGAGGCCCGGAATAAATTCAAGGCAAAGACTGCAGAAGAACTCAAAGAGGCCAAACAGGAACTCAAAGAGTTTACAGTTCGATTAAGAAAATTCGAAGACAGCCTGGCGCGTACAATCATCCGGTCCCCCATCAACGGCGTGGTTAAAAAATTATATAAAGTTACCCGGGGCGGTGTTGTCCAGCCCGGGGACACCCTGGCAGACATTGTCCCCTCTGAAGAGCGCCTGATTATTGAGGCTCACCTTGATATTTCGGACATCGGATATATCAAACGGGACCAGAAGGTCTATCTTCAGTTACCGAACAAAGATGCCAGAAAATTCAAAAAACTGGATGGCCGGGTGGTGAATATCAGCCCGGATACCTTCACAAACGAGCAGGGCATGACCTTTTACAACGTCAGAATTGAATCCGAGCAAAGTTATTTTCAGGCAGAAGACCAAAAATACAAACTTTACCCTGGCATGATTCTCATTGCCTATATCCACATCGGAGAACGGACCATTCTGGACTATCTTCTGGATCCCTTTGTCAATACCCTGAGCTTTTCCCTGCAGGAGCGCTGAGATGAAATGTATCTTTATCCACCCCAATTTTCCGGCCCAGTTCCGTCATATGGCGGAATTTCTGGGCAAAAACCCTGATAATGATATTCGATTTATCACGGCCAACCCCAGACCGGAATGGGAAATTACCGGGGTAAAAAAGGTAATCTTCAAAGAAAAAAAATCTTTGAATTCAGAGACATCCCCAGCCATAAAAAATGTAGCCGGTGTTCTTGACCGGGCCGAAGCTGTGGCAAAAGAACTAATGACGCTGCGAAAACAGGATTTTATGCCGGATATCATCGTCGGGGCCTCGGGCTGGGGCAGTTCCTTTTATGCTAAAGACGTATTTCCGGAAGTCCCGTTTTTAGGATATTTCGAATGGTATTACGATGTCAGGAAACCCAATGCCCTGTTCGGCAGGAAACAGCCCCCGAGCCTCGGCATGCGCATGGAACTTCGGGAACGAAGCCAGACCATCCTCTCAGACCTGGCAGCCTGTGACCACGGCATCTGCCCTACCCAGTGGCAAAAAGCCCAATTCCCCAAAGTCTTCCATGAAAAACTCAGTGTGGCACATGATGGGATCAACACCGGGTATTTTAAACCGGCTTCGGATAAAAAACATAAAAAATTGGTGTTGCCCAATCTGGACCTGAGCCATGCCAAAGAGATTGTAACCTATACATCCAGGGGATTTGAACCCTACCGGGGATTTCCCCAGTTTGTTGAATCCATTCCCCATATCCTAAAAAAAAGGCCGGATGCCCATGTGGCAATCGTGGGCCAGGACCGGATCTGTTACGGCCCCAAACTGCCCGAAGGACAGACGTATAAAAAAATAATGACTGAAAAGGTCAGCCTGGATCCTGACCGGGTTCACTTTGTAGATCCCCTGCCCTACGGTAAATACCTGGAAGTACTCCAGGCATCGGCCGTCCATGTGTACTTGACGGTTCCCTTTGTCCTGTCCTGGTCTCTGTTGGAAGCCTTGTCCTGCGGCTGCCTGGTGGTGGCCTCGGATACACAGCCGGTCCGGGAAGTGATCCGGGATGGGGTAAACGGGATTTTGACTCCGTTTTTCGATTCGAACAGGCTGGCGGAAAAAGTGGCTGCCTGCCTGGATTATCCCTCGTTTATGGAAAATATCCGGGAAAATGCCAGACAGACAATTGAAGAACGATATGCTTTGGATAAAATGCTCGCAAGTCAGATCAATATTATGAAGCAACTTACAGATGCCAAGAAAAAAAAGAAAAACCGGTTCGGCTGATTGTGTTACAAGCAACTAAAGATGTAAATTGTAAAGGGGCCATGAAAAAAAAGCACAAAACCAATGGCGTTAGAAAAATTTTGCTCATGGGGGTATTCTGGCGAATTCTCTTTATTGAAGCCGTACTGCTGGTTTATTCATTATTTTACAGGTGGTGGGCCGAAGATGCCGGTGCCGCAGACCTGTTCTGGTATGCTATCCGGATTCTGATTCTTGTGGGAATCATTATCGCGTTCATGATGGTGACGCTTAAAAAATTTTTGACGGATAAAATCATCAACCCTTTGGAAGCCCTTGCAAAAGCCAACAAGGAAACCCAGAAAGATTATACCCGGGTCAATTTTATAGAGCTTGCAGACAATACGCCGGATGAAATCCGGACTCTGGTCACGTCCAGAACAGCCATGCTCAAAAAAATCATCAATGTTTCGGAAGAACGGCTCAACCTGGTCAACTTTATCAAGGAAACCTTTGGACGCTACCTGTCACAAAAAGTAGTGGATGAAATTCTGACCTCCCCCAAAGGACACCAGATAGGCGGATCTCGAAAAACAGTCACAGTACTGATGTCGGATTTAAGAGGATTTACCAGCTTATCCGAAAACGGGGACCCGGAAGCAATGGTTCAATTGCTCAACCGGTATCTGGGTAAAATGTCTAAAATTATTCTCAAGTACGACGGCATTATTGATGAAATCATCGGGGATGCGATTCTTGCGGTTTTCGGCGCGCCTGAACCCCATGGTAATGACCCGGAAAGGGCCGTTGCCTGCGCCGTGGAAATGCAGAACTGCCTTGTCGATCTCAACCATGAAATTACAGCCTCGGGTGCCCCGCCTCTGGAAATGGGTATCGGCATCAACACCGGCCAGGTCATTGTCGGCAATATCGGATCAGAGCTAAGGATGAAATACGGAATTGTCGGAGATACGGTGAACCGGGCCTCCAGAATTGAATCCAACAGCATCGGGGGGCAAATACTTATCGGCAGGTCAACCTTTGACCTTGTCAAAGATATGGTGACTTCCCATCCCCCACGCAATATGATGATGAAAGGATTAAAAAAACCTCTGGTATTCTATTCCGTGACAGCCATTCATTGCCGTGACTTTAAGGTGGCTCTTTCCTCATCACAGGGTATAGCTGCCCGGGTCCCTATCCGGATTCCGTTTACCTGCTGGACCATCCAGGATAAAAAAGTCAATACCATCCCGATCACAGGGGAAACCATTTCCATGGATGAAAAGAATATTTATGCAAAAACAGCAGTTCCGGTGCCGCCGTATACAGATGTAAAACTGGAACTCAACTTTTGCATTGATTCCCATTGTTTTGATGAAATTTACGCAAAGGCTACGGAAACAGATACTCTGCAGGAAAATTCCCACACCCGGTTCAGTATCACTGCCATGGGCGAAAAAGACAAGGCACTCTTGTCAAGATGGATGAACCAGGCCACAGGATAGGAATCTGCCTTGGCCGAATCGCTTTTAGGCCTTGACAACACGATCAATTTATAATTGGATGATTATAGTGATTGCCAAAAGGCATTTTTTTTGCGATTTGCTATAAAATTGAAAGTTTTCCCCAAATGACAATTCAGCCAAACGATAAGGGTCAATCAAATCTATGAAATCTTTATTGAGCTTCCCCGCAAAGACCTTAGGCTTTTCAGCCGCGGTACTATGTCTTTGCCTGGGACTTATGTTACCGTCTCAGAGCAATGCACAGGAAGATAAACTCACCAATGATCTCGGCATGACCTTTATTAAAGTCATACCCGGCAATTTCATCATGGGCAGCCCCATTACCGAACGGCTCAGAGACAAGGATGAACACCAACACCCGGTAACCATCACCTCGGCGTTTTACCTCCAGGAAACAGAGGTTACCCTAAAGCAGTGGTGGGCGGTAGAGGGGAAACGATGGCTGAGCAGACGTAAAGGCAAGGGAAATATGCCTGTCACCCGGGTGTCCTGGTATGACTGCATCAAATATGTAAAGAAACTGAACCGGGACAGCAAACGGGACAGCAAATGGAAATACCGACTTCCCACTGAGGCAGAATGGGAATATGCATGCAGGGCGGGTTCCATCACCGCTTATAGCTGGGGTAGCGGCATTGACTGTTCCAAGGCCATGTTTGCCAATAATAATAGAAAAGACCAGGAATGTACCCTGTTCTACGAATCCATGAAAATTGACCCCAATGGCCCGGCATCAGTAAAGACCTTTGACCCCAACTCCTGGGGGTTTTATGACATGCACGGCAATGTATGGGAGTGGTGTTCGGATCCCTATGCTGAATACCTTGCCGGCCCTGCCGCCACCACCTACTCCACCATGAATACAGAATCCCGGGTCAGGCGGGGCGGCAGCTGGTATAAACATGCCAACTACCTCAGAAGTGCCAACCGCACCTATGGTCATCCCAGTGCAAAATTTAAGACAACCGGATTCCGACTGGTTCTTGAGGTAGATTAATGCAGAAGAAGATTCTTGGCCTTTTAAAAGTCTATGAAGAGGAAATCAGCCTTCTTTTGTGGACCACCGCTCTGCTGTTTATCGTCCGCAGTTCGGGTATTATCCTGAACAATTACGCGGAAACCGCCTTTCTCAAAAGGTACGGAGTAGAGTACATGCCGGTGGTCAACATGCTCAATGCCGTGGTGACCTTGTTTATTACCGGATTTCTTACCGGCCTGCTCAACCGGATCTCCGGTGCCAAACTTCTGTCCTATGTGTTTTTGGCCTCAGGCCTCATTGTTACAGGAATTCGCCTAATGATCCCCTTGGGATTTGATCTTCTCTATCCTGTACTTTTTATGCTGAAAAGCCAGTTTGAACTGCTCCAGGCCCTCCTGTTCTGGAACATGTGCAACGACCTTTTTAATACCCGTCAGTCAAAACGCCTCTTTCCCCTGCTCACGGCAGGCGGAGTCATAGGGCTTATCCTGGGTTCATTCGGCACCCCTTATTTTGCACGCATGTTCAACCTGGACAATCTGCTTTACGTATACCTGATCACCACCCTCATCGGTATGCTTATTGTGCAGGCCATGGGTCGGAGCTATTCAACCCTGATTTTCCAGGAAAAATCCGGCCAGGGCGGTAAGAAAAAAAAGAAATCAATGACCCAGGAAATGAAAGACGTATATCCCCTGGTCAAAAATTCCATCCTGGTAAAAATAGTCCTGGTTCTGACCTTTATGCCCAACGTGGTCGTGCCGATCATGAACTACCAGTTCAACTATGCCATTGACGACCAGTTCGCATCCGAAGCAGCCATGATTCAGTTTTTTGGTTACTTCAGGGGAGGGTTGTACACGATCAGCCTGTTTATCCTGCTTTTTGTGGGCCGAATCTACGGCCGGTGGGGGCTTCCCGTGGCACTAATGTTCCACCCCTTTAATTACATGATCGCCTTTTTGGCCTTTTTGCTCCGGTTTGATATGTTTTCAGCCATGTATGCCCGGATGTCGACAAACATCCTGAGAACCACCATCAATGTCCCGGCAAACGGTATTCTCATCGGCCTGTTTCCAGAATCCTACCGCAATCTGATCCGACCCTTTTTACGGGGAACCGTGGTAAGGATAGCATTGTTTACCGGATCCGGACTGATTCTGATTTCCGATTCCCTGTTTCACCCCAGATACCTGACCCTGGTTGCACTTCCCTTTGTAATGGCCTGGCTGGCCGCTCCCATTATTCTCAAAGCCAAATATTCAACCATACTAAAGGATTTGATATCCAATAACCTGCTGGATATCAAAAGTTTCAGCCTGAAAGAACTGAGCCATATTTTCAAGCAGGATAAGGTCCTGACCGACCTTGAGAACTCCTTTTTAACCGCCCGGGGAAAAGATGCGATCTGGTATGGAAAATTACTGAGGAATTTCTCTGAAAAGGCGTTGGATAAAAATATTCTCACCACTCTGGAGCACCAGGATGAAAAAACCCAGGTGGCACTGATTAAGATGATCTCCAAAGAATCCAGGCCTAAGGCAGCCCAAAAACTGATCAGGCACCTGGATATTGACAGACCTGAAACCACCATTGCCATTTTAAAACTGGTCTGTCAGGAGGGATTTACCGCAGCCAGGGGAAAAGACCTGGCCCCCTTTTTCCAAAGCCACCATCCGGTTGTCAGGGGATTTGCAACGGCCTGCCGCTATTTCCAGAGTCCTTCTGAAACAAGGCCTGTGATTCAGGAATGGATCAACTCGAAAAATATGGACCAACGCCAGTCCGGAATTATTTGTGCAGGATTGAGCCGAGAACGGGAGTTCATTGACCAATTGCTGGTCATTTTATCGGAAAAAGAGATTGATCCCATTATTCCGGATATTATCATTGCCCTGTCCAGGCTGGAAGCCAGGGAGTTGAATACGGTTATTTTTTCCTATCTCTCCTATGAAATCGAAGCCGTTAGAATGGCAGCCCTTGATGCACTTACCATTGAAAATGATATATCATTGAAAAAGGCGCTTCTTCTTCTGGGGGATATTTCCGAAGAGATTCACGAATTTGCAAAGGAAAAAATTAAAACCACAGACTACAGGAACAATAAACTCCTGGTTGAGTCTTTGGGACTTCCCGGTTCAAAGATAAGACGGGGCGTATTTGAGCTCCTTGAAAGCATGGACATTAAAGAATTTGAGATCCTGATGTTTGCCAAAAAACAAATAACAAAAAGCTATGCAAGCCTGGCCATGGGGGAAAATTTAAGGCAATTGCCCCAAACCCCTGTTCAGGAACTTGTGATCGAGCATTTATTTCAGAAAAAAGAATTGTTATTGGAAAATATCATCCGGGTCCTGGCCATTAATGATAAAAGCGGCCGGATGAAGACCGCCTGGCGGGGAATTTTTTCTCCGGATACCCGGCAGCGGGCCAATGCCATTGAGTTGCTCAACGATGTGCTGGACCGTAAAACCTTTAATGCCATGGTCCCCCTTCTTGAAAGCCCGTCACCGGAAATCGCATTGCAAGAAGGGAAAACACTGGTAAAACTCCCGGCACTGACCAAGGACGGAAAAGACGTATTAACCAGCCTTCTTACTTCCGACGACTGGGTGGACGTGATCATGGGCCTTGGCATGCTCCGGGAATCGAAGGACAGGTATGATGTTAACCAAATGGCCGGTCAACTGAAAACCTCTGTTAACAAACATATTTTAAAGGAAGCCGAGATGGTTCTCAACAATTCTGGTACAGAAGAAGAAAATCCCAACCGCATTAAATCCACTGAAATATCCATGGGAGAAAAAATACTTCTTTTAAAAGAAATCGATATCTTTTCCGGCCTGAGCGCTGCGGAACTGGCTGCTATTGCAGCAGAGACCAAAGAACTGGACTATCCGGAAGGGGAAACCGTAATCAAACAACATGAGGTGGGCGAGACCGTATTTCTCATCATTGAGGGTAAGGTAGAGGTTCTCATGGAGCAGCCGGACGGAAGCCAATTGCTTCTGGACCATATCGACTCGGGCGGTGCATTCGGTGAAATGGCCCTGATTGACGACGCCCCGAGATCGGCCAGCATTCGTACCGTAAGCCCCTGCAGATTTCTCATCCTTCATAAACAGGAGTTTAAAGAAACCGCCATGGAGTTCCCTAGAATATCCCTTCAGATATGCTCAGTTCTAAGCCAGCGTATCCGGGGTCTCCACGCCAGGTTCCAGAGCCATTAACGTTAGCTGGTTAAACCCACTGGAGTATCCGGTCGTGTCCGGCTCATGAAGGTTCATGGGGTGAGCTTGTAGACAATGACTTCCTCATCTTTGCCCTTAACCCGGACCGGGGGAAGTTGCTCGGTACGGTAAGAACCTGTAAGTAAGCTATGGGTGGTCTGGCTGAGGATAATATCCGCGCCAAGGGTTTTGGTAAGCCCTTCAATACGGGATGCCGTGTTCACGGTGTCTCCCACCAGGGCATAGGACATCCGTTCCTCGCTGCCGATGTTCCCGGCCAGCACTGCCCCTGAGTGAATACCGATGCCGTGCATAAGACGTGGAAAGCCCTGATCGGCTAATTTTGTATTGAGCCGCTCCAGCCGCTGCCGCATTTCCAATGCAGCCTTCACCGCCATTTCAGGATGATCTTCATACCCCACCGGAGCCCCGAAAACCGCCTCAATTTCATCACCTACGTATTGAAGGATTAACCCCTTATGGGCTCTAACCGCCAGGGTCATCTCATCAAAGTATTGATTTAAAATTTTGACCACATCCCTTGGATGATTTTTCTCCACCAACCCTGTAAACCCTCTTAAATCAGAAAACAGAAGGGTCACCCGTTTCATCTCACCGGTTAGATCGGTATTGTCGCCCGCCAGAATCTGCTCACGAATCTCCCGGCACATATAGCGACCCAGAGAATCTCTGGCTTCTTGACTTTGCTTTAGGCTGTCCACCATGGCATTGACCCCCTGGGCTACGTCCCCCAGTTCGTCATTGGACATCACCGGCACCTTCCGGGAAAAATCATTTTTTTCAACCGCCCTTACCGTGGCTTTAATCTGCTGAAGAGGCCCGATAATGCTTTTGGCCAAAAGATAGGCCAGTATCAGAGCAATGGTCAGCAGATCACCTGCCACATATCCCATTTCCCAATACAGAGATGAAATCAACTCATTTCTGGTTACCGCATCTGCCGTATGAAGCTGTTGAATATTAGACATGAGAATGGTTCCCACAATGGGCATAGGAATACAGAGAATACCCATGAATACAAGAAGGAACCGCGTTCGTAGCGGCATTCTGAATCCATACTTTATCTGCTTTAACCGCCCCTTTGGGAAAAAAAGCATAATATTGGGTCGCCATGCATTATCAAGCATGAAAAAAAGGACCAGGCAGGTCACCCCGCCTCCCAGAAGGGAGATCCCCAGAAACCATCTCAAACAAAAGAACAGGTCTGGAGATATTGTTGAAAAAATTTTCGAAGCGATCAAGGGTTCCAAAAATCCGAATATGAACCCGGCCACAATCCACATGCCAAAGGAAATCAGACTGAGCACCATGGGTAATTTGAGCGATTTCCGCTGGAGATAACTGATCATGTCCGGAGAAAAATCCATGATCTCCTTCTTACCGTCTATAATTTGCGCCAGAAGACGGGCACTTCTTCGTTTGAGAATAAAAAAACTGGCACTGAGGAACAGCATAGTTACTAAAAAGAATACAGAATCATAGTATCCGGGTAATCCGGGATCAGTAGGCCGCGGAGGAAGGATATAATTAAAATAAAAAAAGGTAGAACCACCGCCGATGAGATTCACGGCAGCCAGTATGATACGAATCTTTTTCATTTTTCCTTTGCCAGCAACGTTTCTATAGTGTCTGCCAGATCATCCCTGCCCCTTTGCCTGAGCAGAGGAATCATGGGTCTGTAAAACGGCGGTCTAACCCGGATCGTGATGTCGTATTGAGAGATATCCTCGGAGGTGACGTCATCTGCTTCAAATGCACGGGTTTTATGAAGCACACCCAGAGCGGTCAGTTCGGTCATAGTGCGTACACATTTTTCACATTTTCCGCAGTTGAGTTGGTCCGGTACATTGGCCAGGCAGACCCTGAAATTCTGAAATGCGGCATCCCATTCCGAAACGACCTTAATCTTTTCCAGCCGGGACAACTCATAATCCCTGTGACGGATGCGCATGCCATAGGAGGAATATTCAGGATCCAGTAAGGGATGTGATCCACAGGGATGAAGGTTGGGAATGTCATAGGACGAACCTACGAACATGAGATTAATCCTGGCAGAAAAAGAATGGGCCATGGCAGCCAGCACAGCACCAAAAAATGAATCCAGCCACAGCTCCCGTTCATCGCAGAGGTGGCGGATATTGGTATAAACCGGAATAAGATTGGTACCGGCATCCCGGGTAATCGTTGAAATGGCGTCAAGCGCCCTGTCAAACACATGATATTTCATGCCCCGTTCTACCACCCCCCCGATATCAAACCCGTGGAGGAAAAAAGAATCCCTTACATAGGCCGGATGGTCCTCGGGATAGTGGAGCCGGTTGAGTCTCAAGGCGGCCAGGGAATCCATGCCGCCTGACATGACCATCCCGGTTCTGGGAGGCTGAGGGATCGCTATGGCTTTGCGTACGAAGGCTTCGATAGGAATGGGATTATACCTGCCGTCTGTCCAGTGGGAAAGAATATTCATGGCAACCCCGACTCCTTCTTTAAGAAACGGGCAAACCTCCCCCTCAATGAACAGCCTTTTTTCACCCAGGTGAAGGGCCGGCAGAAGGCAACCCACCAGAAAGGCATCTGGATTCACGTCAAACCCGTCGGCAAATGATGAATTGGTCTTGATGAACACGGTTTTCTCCGGCAGCTCATTATCCTCGAAAATCACCCGTACCGAAGCCGTTACAATATCTGCGTCCCTGACAAGATTGAAATCTACAAGTTTCATTTAGTCTCTTCCCTCATTTTTCCAGCTAAACTTAAAGCACTGCCTTTGGCAAGTTGCGATCACATGATCCAGAATCATTCCGGCAATATTCAAACCAATTGCATCCTCAAGCCCCCTGAACCCGGGAGAATAATTGACCTCAATAACCCGGGCCTCATTTTGGGATGTCACCAGCATATCCACACCTGCCACTTCAAGACAACAGGCTTTGGCAGCAGCGACCGCCATTTTTTCCTGGTCTTTTGTGGGTGCAAAAAAACGTGCCTTTCCCTGCTGATGAATATTGGCCTTGAATTTCCCTGGTGCAGGGGTCAATGCCATGGCACCGGCCACCTTATCTCCAATGACCAGAAGCCGGACATCCGTACGGCCTTTGGGTGTTAAAAAAGTCTGAACCACAACACCTTTTTTGGAGGAAAAACAAGACGTAAGATAGACCTCGGCCTCATCTTTTGTGTTAAGCATCGTCACTCCGGCCCCTCCCATGCCATCCACCTGTTTGACCACCACCGGGTAATTGCCCAGCTGTTCAACAGCGGTAAAAAAAGTGTCTTTCCGGGTCACAAAGCAGGTATCCGGTACCGGGATGCCCGCCCCGGCAAGACGCTGGAGGGAGAGAAACTGATTCCGGGCAATGGACACCCCTTCAATGGAATTAATCAGGGGAGTTCCCAGAGCTTCAAACTGACGGAGCAGTACAAACCCATACTCTCCCATGGGAGATCCCTGCCTGGGCATGACCAGGTCAGGCAAATCAGGGTGGTCTGCCATAAATACCTGATGCCGGTTCTTCTCGATGACACAGCCCATTCCATAGGGATCAACGAGCATGATCCTGTGGCCTCTTTTTTGTGCCTCTTGCCTGAAACGGGAATTGGGATGAAAATCAAATCCGTTTACGGTCATGATACCGATGTTGCGCCCGGGTGTATTCATATATTCATTTTCCATTGATCATCAATCATGGAAGCAGGCATCCATACCCCCATCTCTTTGCCCACCTTATCGCTGAAATAGGTGGCAATTTTCCGGGTGTTGTTCCGCATGGCAATTTTCTGGGTGGCCAGATTGTCTTCACTGATAATGGAAAACACTTTTACATTTTTGGCCCTTGCAGTGAGCCCCTCCAGCAGCTTTGCACCTATTCCCATGGCCCGGTATTCCGGCCGCACTGATGTATACCCCCGTTCAACAAAATTGCTAAAATCCAGTCCTGTAATCCCGTTAAGCCGGTCAATAAAGACCTGTCTGGGATGTTTGAGACTCGAATTACCAATGATTACGCCATTCTCAACGGCATATCCAATGAGGTAAGCCTTTTCAAGGTTGGTCCGGACATGGGTGATGTCCACGGACCCGCCTGCGTCCACCATGGCTATAATTTCATCCATAACATCCGGCGGCAGTTCTCCTGGCGTTTCAAAATTAAAGGTAACCCTGCTCCCCAGAACACTGATCTCTAATTGATCCGGGTCAACCCTATGACGGACCAGTTTTTTTGGGGGCATCCGGGTTAAAAAAACCAAAATCAAAAGAGGATCCGGCAGAATCTGCCAAAACGGTATATTTGGCATCGGTGTCACATTCCGATAGGCCAGTAAGGTTTCCGGCGCCTGGACGGCCTCGCCGACCAGGGTTCCCTCCCCCTGCCTGCCCACCGGCCTGCCCAAATCTTCAAACGAATGAACAATATTGGGGCTATTGGCAATCCATACACCTTGATCCAATAGTTTTTTCCCTTGTCCGTCCCTGGTTTCTGACGCCTTAGCTTTCTGACCGAACAGATTTATCCCGGACACATGGTTCCATATTCCCTGTTTGGACACCTGCCAGAGCAATTGTCTTGGAAGTTCCACATCTATCACCTGCCAGAAAATCATTCGAAGGCCCCGTTCAAATAAAAACGACAAATTTGCATCAATAGAAGGCAGAGCTTCTTCACGGGAAACCTGTACCTGAATGCAGAACATAACATCTTTTGGTTTTTGGACCAGCCAGGGTCTTAATATGTCTATAAGATCTTTATCTGATCTGCGCAAAGTCGGAGGCGACTTATCGCAAGTGTCCTGAGGATTCAAGAACACCACCCCTTTTACCATATTTTTTGTAACTGCTGTGTCAAGGTAAGCAGCCAGATCCTGAGCATTGTCAAAAGGACATACGAGACAAAGGTCTCCGAATACCTGTTGAGCCCCATCAAAGGTCTCTGATAAGCCTTGGCTGCTCCCTTTCTTTTCCCCGTAAACGTTTGAAATCTCGTTTAGAAGAGAATCGAATCCAGCCTTCCCGGATCGAACAAACCCGTTAATATGATCCGGAATCATCTGTTCCGGTCCATTCTCAGGGCAGCCGTGAGCAACGATAATGATTTTTGTATCCGGATCCTTGTCTCGAATAAAAGAACACATGGTCTGCCCTGCTCTCTCCTGCCCGGAAGAGGCTACAAAAACCACAGCCATGGCAGGGCTGTGGGCGTCCATTATCCGCCCCACTTCTTTTTCCGGGTCCGAAAGCCTCTCGCAAGCTCCGTGCTCCGCCCCAAAATGCTTTATAAAATCTTCGGGATTCCCCCCCTGGCAGAGATCGCCTTTTCCAAGGTAATTTCCAACATCAACCCAGAAAGGGATTATATGGCTTCCTGATAGTAATTTTTCTATGGTTCGAATCTGCCAAAAGGCTTGTTCCGTCTTTGTTCCCGGCAAATGAATCAATAATAGTGATGATGAATTCATGGTGAGGTATTATTAATCACATGCCTTGGATTAAGTCAAACAAAAGGCCGGGTGATCGCATGTAGCTTTTCAGGACCAACATCTTCAAGGAATTACCTTGATACAGGCAAACGCAGATAAAATCGAATCAACTATATAAGCATTTAAAACCATTAAGGATATTGAATTGTGCCAGGTTTATATGCGTTTGCCCTAAAACAAAAGGCCGGAAGGCTTGCCTTGGCAAACGTCACCGGTTAAGATGAAATAAATCCAATCGGTAAAAGGGAGATACCTCAATATGATCAAACGGCTGCTGGCATTTGTCATTCTGATTCTGATTTTCAATGGGAGCGGTGGATCCGCTCAAACCGTCGAGAAATGGACCGGTGATTTTGATCAATTAATAGAGTACCGGGTTATCCGTGCCCTTGTTCCCTACAGCAAAACCTATTATTTTTTAGACAAAGCCCAGCCTAAGGGGCTGACCTACGAAAAACTTGTAGCCTTTGAAAAAATGATCAACAAAGATCTTAAAAAGCGACATCTTCAAGTCCATGTAGTGGTGATCCCCACTCCCAGGAATGAACTAATTCCCGCTCTTGTCAAAGGTCTGGGAGATATTGCAGCCGGCAACCTGACCATCACGGAGAAGCGACTAAAAAAGATCGATTTCAGTGATCCCTTTTTAACACGGGTCAGTGAAATCCTGGTCACAGGCCCCAAGTCCCCGGCCATTAAAACCTTAAAAGATCTGGCCGGACAAAAAATCCATGTCAGACAATCATCCAGCTATTATGACAGCTTGCTGAAACTGAACCAAAAATTCAGATCCCAGGGCAGAAAAAAAATCCGCCTGATCAAAGTTGACGATTTTCTTGAAGACGAAGACCTTTTGGAAATGGTGAATGCCGGAATGATTCCAATGGTGGTGGTGGATAATCACAAGGCTGAATTTTGGGGAAAAATATTTGGTAAGATCCGGTTACATCCGGACATTATTTTCAGATCCAAAGGGGAAATCGGCTGGGCCATAAGGAAAAAGAGTCCTCAGCTAATGGGCCGGATCAACCAATTTGTCAAAACCAGCCGCAAAGGGACCCTGCTCGGTAATATCATGTTTGAACGGTACCTTGAAAACACCCAATATGTGAAGGATCCGGGCAAAGACAGCTTTGAAAAAACAACCCGGATTTTTAAAAAATATGCAGAACGTTACGATTTTGACTGGCTTCTTCTCAAGGCCGTGGCATTCCAGGAGTCCGGTATCAATCAGAAAAAAAGAAGCCCCAGGGGCGCTGTGGGAGTGATGCAGATGCTTCCGTCCACGGCAAAAGATCCAAATGTGAACATTCCTGACATCCATCTTCTGGATAACAACATCCATGCCGGCACCAAATATTTAAGATTTATAGAAGACAGGTACTTCACTAAAGATGGTATTAATGACAGAAACAAAACCCTTCTGGCCCTGGCAGCCTATAATGCAGGCCCCAGACAGGTGGCATCACTGCGCAAAGACGCCATTGCCCGAAATCTGAACCCCAACATCTGGTTCGGCAACGTAGAGGTGGCAGCAGCCCGGCGCATCGGAAGGGAAACTGTCCAATATGTAAACAATATATTCAAATACTATATAGCCTATAGCCGGATATACGAAATTCAGGACAAAAAAAAGGGCAGGTAAGACTATCTTACCTGCCCTGATCGTTGCTAAATAAATACTATTTTTTTATTCGCTGCTACCACTGGATTTTTTACGAAAATGGTATTCCCAGCCAAGATCTCTCATGCACCTTCTAGCATGGTTAATCTCATCGCTGTAGGACTGGTTTTCCAGACGTTGTATGGTATAGTCCCTAGCCTTTTCCTCACAAATTGCCTGGTCATCATAAAATTCTTTTTTTGACTTTTCAGGATGTTCCGCCACAAATTGATAACATCCGGTCACCCCCAGGCTCAAAAACAAAACAAGTGTCACATAACCGATCTTTTTCATTTCTTTTTTCCGTTCCTTTTTAGCTCCCGTTTGAAGGAAAGCCCTTATTTTTTTTCTTCTGTAATCACAACAACGAGTTTTTTTCGGATAAGCTGGCCGTTGGCTTTAATTGCCAATAATATTCCGTTTTCACCGGAAGGGAGAATACCGCCGTAGAGACCGGGCTTGTCTTTGCCGGCTCCGTAGTCACTCCGTTGAGCCATGGCCACCTTGGCCAGAGGCGAAATTTCTTTGGAAAAGCTTTTTCCGGGCTCAATTATATCATTGGCTATGGTACCATCCTTAACCCCCGCGGGTTCTATACCTGCCCAGACAAAGCGTCCCAGATTTTTCCCATCCAGAAAATATGCGGTCTGATTCCAGTCAATCTCAATAGGGGCATCAGAGAGATTTTTAACATCCAGCTGAAACCAGGTAAAATAGTCAGCTTTATCTTTTTCAGGGGTAAATTCGGCCTGAAAAAGAGAGGTGCTCAAACTTCCGGTTACAGGAATGCTGGCGTATTCATAGGTTGCAGCAGAACACCCGCCGAATAACAGTACCGGTATCAGTATTTTAACCAACCAGGAATTGATGGCTTTCATTTGACCTCCATGGAGAACTCTACAGCATGGGTTAATTCGGCGTCACGGCAAATCATGACAATTGATTCCTACGTTGTATTCAAACTTTGGAATGAAGTCAAGCAGGTCACGGAAAGAAAAT
>PIVQ01000535.1 GCA_003354055.1 Desulfobacteraceae bacterium
TGTTTTCATTCGGCATCCTTAAATTATTCAATTTCGATTCAGCTTTCTTTTAATGAACACTATTCTTGGGGTTTAATCACTGTTTGTCAATCTTGAAATTAAATGTGGCTTGTTATTCCGGCTGCGTTGCAATGATTCGGACTCAGTGTAAACGCCCTGTCCTCAATATCATGGAGTGGATCACCCCCAAAGGTGCGTTCCACAACCTGAATCTCACCGGCCCGGTTTACCCGCATCAGGGTGGAAGACCGGGTGCCGTAGGTGGGACTCTGGATAAACAGGGGAGACAGCGTCCTTTCCCACTCAAGCCCGATGCCGGTGTTAGGCAATTGCGCATCTTCAGGGCGGCTGGTATCTGTGAGCAGGTTAAACAGGGCTTCATTGTTCTCCGGGGCTGTTTCAATAATGGATTTCAATTGGCTTTTGCCGTTGGCAACCTTTGGCCAGGGCGTATCCAAAAGATGGTTGCTAAGACCGTGGACGCCTGGTTGAACATTAATAATCGTTCTGTCCTGGTTGGAATAGCAGAAGATCTGCCCAGTCTTGCCCACTTCTCCCGCCAGAAGGTTGAACCCGTTGTACTCCGCAGCAGTCGTATCCAGAGCCTTGAGGGCATCCGGTACGGACCCCTGATATTCAAGAACCCGGAGGATAAGTTCCCCCCTGGAGGGGGCATTGGATTTTAGATTACTCAGGTCCCGGTAATTGGTCAGGGCGGCAAACCGGCCCTGTTTGCTGATGCCCATCCAGGTGCCTCCGGCTTCAAGGTCTTTGCCGGCAAGGATATCCGGGCGGTCGGGCCAGAACTCCATGGCCCGGGTGGGGCGGGTGTGAAATTCATCCCTGTTAGCTGCCAGGATCAACGGGAATTCAGGGCTTGTCTCAATACCAAACAGAATAAGGCACATGGGGTTTTCCTTGTTTTTTAGTTTACTCTCTGCTATGGAGCCTATGGTTAGAAATTTAACTGTTCGCTAAGGAAAAATCAAACATATTTGGAGGTGTTACATGCAAGATGTAGTAATTGTCAGCGGAGTCAGAACACCAGTGGGATCCTTTGGCGGTTCCTTGAAAAAAGTTCCTGTTGTGGATTTGGGAACCTATGTAATGAAAGACGTACTCAAACGGGTCGGGCTGAAACCTGCAGTGGATGCGGAACAGGCGGAGTTTTCTCCTGAAACTCTAAAAGATCAGGGGATGATCGATCTTGAGAAAAAAGGATATGATTACGCGGATGATCTTAAAAGTGTCTTCGTAGATGAAGTCATTATGGGTAATGTACTCCAGGCAGGCCAGGGCCAGAATACCGCCCGCCAAGCCATGATTAATGCCGGAATTTCCCGCCAGAGTGCCGCTTTTACCATCAATAAAATATGCGGCTCCGGCCTCAAGGCCATTGCTTTGGGTGCCCAGGCCATCATGACAGGCCAGTCTGATGTCATCATTGCCGGCGGCCAGGAAAGCATGAGTAACGCTCCCATGGCCCTGATGAAGGCCAGATGGGGCCATCGGATGGAACTCACCGGTCAGGGACCTGTCCATGACCTTATGGTCTATGATGGTCTTTATGAAATCTTTTACGGATATCACATGGGCCTGACTGCGGAAAATATTGTGGATAAATACGGGATTACCCGTGAGGAACAAGATGCGCTGGCCGTTCTCAGTCATAACAGAGCCTATGGCGCTGTTATGGATGGTACTTTTGCCCAGGAAATCGTTCCGGTGACTATCCGGAACCGTAGAGGCGACATCATTGTGGACAAGGATGAACGTCCCATGGAAACCAGTCTGGAAAAAATGGCCAAACTGAGGCCTGCCTTTAAAAAAGACGGCAGCGTGACCGCAGGGAATGCCTCCGGTATCAATGACGGAGCAGCCGCAGTACTAATGATGTCAGAAGCTAAGGCCGATGAACTTGGGCTTGAAAAGCTGGCCAAGGTAAAAGGCTTTGCCGCCGGCGGTCTTGATCCCGCCTATATGGGATTAGGCCCTGTACCTGCTGTTAAAAAAGCATTGAAACAAACCGGTATGGCCGTTGGTGATATCGACATGATCGAGCTGAACGAGGCTTTCGCGGCCCAGGCCATCGGCTGTATGCGGGAACTTAACATTGATGTGGAAAAACCCAACGAACTGGGATCCGGTGTTTCCATCGGTCATCCCATCGGCTGCACCGGTGCCCGGCAGATGGTCACGGCCATTCACCAGATGAAGAGAAAAGACTATGGCACAGGCCTGATATCCATGTGTATTGGCGGTGGTATGGGTATGGCCATGATCATTGAACGATAGGCGTAAAACACAGTTTTACGTTAGCCGTTAAAAGTGTTTAACGTTAGGCGTTGAAAGTATTAAACGTTAGGGTTTACCGCTTAAGTTTTGGCTTTACTTGAAATGCCAAAATATGGTAATACTCCCTGAGGTATTTTAAAAGCGTAAACGATTGAAATTGAATTGAATAAAGAGGTGTTTTCATTATGGATATTCCCCGTAAATTAGGTATACTGATCTATACAGCTGTTCCCGCCATTGTCGGGGGCGGTATTGTTTACCATTTTTTTGGAAGCTGGACTCAGGTCATCATCTTTGAGATCATGCTTGTACTGGCGGCGCTGGGAATTATCAGCAGCTAACGCCTTAGTATTCCATTCGTTATTGCGTAAAGCCGTAGTCGTGCAGCTTGCATGCTACGGCTTTACCTGATTTTTTGAGCCTGATCTTTTTTTGCATCAGTGCTGTGTTATCTTATCCCTTTTTAGATATTGGTGAATTTTTTGGAGCAGAATATTTTTCAGCGGGCAGTGTTTTTCTTTTTCCTGGCGCTGTTCTGCATCTCCATTTATCTTTTTGGCAAGCTTATTGCCCCATTTTTTGCCAGCATTGTTTTAGGTATTGTGATCACCGGGATATTTAAGCCGGTGTACAAACGCTTTGCCACACGACTTTCCCCTAAGTTAGCCTCTATTGTCACCTGTACGGCTATCTTCTTTGTAGTGTTTATTCCAGTGGTCTTCTTTGTGGGGATTTTGTCCAAGGAGGCATTGGGATTGTATAATATGGCCAAGGATGCCGTGTTTTCCAATCAGCTCATCAATCTGCTTGAAAATACTCAGGCTCTGGACCGGCTTAACCTGTTGCTGGCAAAGGCCGGCATTGAAAAGGTCGTCACTTGGACTGAACTTATGGCGCCGGTTTCCGAACTGGGCAGAACAGTGGGGTTTTCCCTGTTCCAGCAGGCCAGGTTTTTGACGTCAAATCTGGTGAACCTGATTTTTTATTTTTGTCTCATGCTTCTGGTTGTTTTTTATATGCTCATGGACGGGGACAGATTTATCCAGTATCTGTATGATTTGTCTCCCCTTAGAGATGAACATGACAAGGAGCTGTACGAAAAGTTCAACGACATGGCAGGGGCGGTTCTCATAGGCAACGGACTGGGCGGGTTGATCCAGGGCTGTGCCGGCGGGATTCTTTTTCTGTTTTTGGGGCTGAACTCCCCGTTTTTATGGGGAGTGATCATGGGCTTTTTAGCGTTTTTGCCCATTGTGGGGATCGGTATTGTTTTAGTTCCGACGGCCCTGTTTTTTTTGTTGAAAAACAGCCTCGGGATAGGTATCTTTATCCTTGTGTTCTACGGGATTCTGTCCTGGGGCATTGAGTATCTGTTTAAACCCAAAGTGGTGGGGGACCGGGTGTCCATGCACCCCCTCATCGTTTTTTTTGCAATTATCGGCGGTTTGAAGGCCTATGGAATTTTAGGCATTATTTACGGACCTTTGATCGCCACCCTGTTTTTGACCCTTGCCGATATTTATTTTTCAAGTTTCCAGTCCATGGTGGAACCCGGCAAAGGGTAGATGAAAACCTTATTGGGAGTAGTAAACGAGGATGATTCAGAACGAAAGCAACGTGACCAGTATCGAGAAGGAGATGAAACAATCCTATCTCGAGTATGCCATGAGTGTCATCATCGGACGGGCTCTGCCCGATGTCCGGGACGGGTTGAAACCGGTCCACAGGCGTGTGCTATATGCCATGCAGCAATTGCGCAACGACTGGAACAAACCCTATAAAAAATCAGCCCGTATAGTCGGTGATGTCATTGGTAAGTATCACCCGCACGGCGACTCTGCAGTATACGACACCCTTGTTCGTATGGCACAGGATTTTTCCCTGCGCTACATGTTGGTGGATGGCCAGGGCAACTTCGGGTCTGTGGACGGGGATTCCCCGGCTGCCATGCGTTATACGGAAATCCGTATGCGCAAGCTCTCTCACCAGATGCTGGCGGACCTTGAAAAAGAGACGGTTGATTTTGCTCCCAACTACGATGAAACCCTGGATGAACCTTCGGTTCTGCCCACAAAGTTTCCGGCCCTTCTGGTGAACGGATCTTCCGGTATTGCCGTTGGGATGACCACGAATATTCCCCCCCATAATATGACTGAGGTGATTGCGGGCTTAAAGGCACTCATCGACAATCCTGACATGGATACCCGGGATTTAATGGAGTACATTCCGGCCCCTGATTTCCCCACCTACGGTAATATCTACGGTACCAAGGGAATCTTTGAGGCCTATGACGGCGGCCGTGGGATCATCACTCTGCGCGCCAAGGTTGAGGTCGAGGAAAACAAGAAAAACGGTCAGGAAACCATTGTTGTGACCGAGTTGCCCTATCAGGTCAACAAGGCCAAACTGGTTGAAAAGATCGCCGAACTCATGCGGGATAAGGTCATCACCGGTGCCTCATTTGTCCGGGATGAATCCGACCGTGACGGTATGCGGATTGCGGTGGGTCTGAAAAGAGACCAGATTGCCGAAGTGGTGATCAACCAATTGTTCAAGCACACAAACCTTCAGACCAGTTTCGGGATCATTTTTCTGGCGGTTGTTAATAACCGGCCGGAACTTCTAAGCTTAAAAGAGATCCTCAAGCATTTTATTACCCACAGAATGAATGTGATTGTCCGCAGGACCCGGTTTGATCTTCGGAAAGCTGAAGAACGGGCCCATATTCTGGAAGGGTTAAAAATTGCATTGGACAACCTTGATGAGGTTGTGGCCCTGATTCGGGCATCCCGCTCTCCTGAAGAAGCCAAAAACGGGTTGATTAAGACCTTTGATTTAAGCCCCATCCAGGCCCAGGCCATTTTGGATATGCGGCTTCAGCGTCTCACAGGGTTGGAGAGGGAAAAAATTGAAGTCGAGTACGCTGCCCTGTTAAAAGATATTGCTTGGTTCAATGAGATTCTCGGCAGTGAGACCGTGGTTCGCGGCCTTATCAAAGACGAACTCAATGAATTGAACGAAGATTTTGGTGACGAGCGCCGAACAAAGATTATTGAGAGTACGTC
>PIVQ01001328.1 GCA_003354055.1 Desulfobacteraceae bacterium
CAACCGTGGTCAGGGTTTTATTTTTTTCACCGGTTCCGATGGTGATAACCGGGCCGTCGGGAAAGTCTTTACCATATATTTTATGAACATTTTCGTCCGTAACAATAACAGGGGTAACGTTGGTGGGGATATAGTCACTCACCCGGGAAAGGGATTCCCCTACATGGATCAGGGAATTTCCCTGGCGACCGTCAACTTGAAATGTTTTCATTAGGAATTCTCAATAATGCTGTGTATAGCGTTCATTTTTTTCATGACATCGGCAAACTGGTCGGGATATAGGGATTGGGCACCGTCACTTACAGCTTCATCCGGTTTGTTGTGCACTTCTATCATGACCCCGTCCGCACCCAGTGCTGCAGATGCATGGGCCAGGGGAATCACTTGATCCCGAACCCCTGCGGCATGGCTGGGATCAACAATAATGGGCAGATGGCTCTCTTTTTTGCCTGCGGGTACCACGGAAAGGTCCAGGGTATTTCTGCTGTGGCGCACAAAGGTTCTCACCCCGCGTTCACAAAGAATAACATTGTGGTTGCCCTCTTCCATTATATATTCCGCTGCCATAAGCCATTCCTGGAGCAAAGCGGACATCCCCCGTTTAAGGATCACAGGGCGGTGTGATTTTCCGGCACGTCTGAGCAGGGAAAAATTCTGCATATTTCGGGTGCCGATCTGAACCACGTCTGCATAGGCTTCAACCAGATCAAAGTTTTCCACATCCATGACTTCGGTGACCACGGGCAGGCCGGTCTCTTCCCTAACCTTGGCAAGTAGTTTGAGTCCCTCTTCTCCCATTCCCTGGAATGAATAGGGAGAGGTTCTGGGTTTGAATGCTCCGCCTCTGAACAATAAGGCACCGGCCTGTTTGACAGACCGGGCAATTGATAATACCTGATCTTCGCTTTCAACGGCACAGGGGCCGGCAATTACGGGCAGGCTGCCGTTACCGAAAACAGCATCCCCGACTTTTACCTGGGTGTTCTCCTGCTGGAACTCCCGGCTGACAAGTTTATAGGGTTTTGTCACCGGAATGACCTCCTTTACGCCTTCAAGCCCCAGGAAATGGCCGGCATCCACAGAACCCTTATTGTGCAGGACGCCAATGGATACCCTGTCGCCTCCGGGTATGGGCCGGGCTTCGTAACCTCTTTTTTCAATGGCGTTTACAACCGCCTGGATTTGTTCTTCAGTCGTGCCTTTTTCCAATACGATTAACATGTTTTTCCTCCGATAGGGGTTTTACCAGCATTCATACATTTGGGCAATAAAAAAGGCTGCAGCTTACGCTGCAGCCCGTATCCGTTTTGGATGATCTTGAC
>PIVQ01000037.1 GCA_003354055.1 Desulfobacteraceae bacterium
TGCCATACACCAATAAACATCTTCAGGATGAATGTCCTGCATATATTTGGACATGGCCGTTACATAGGCCAGATAACCGCCTGTGCCGTGCTGACATCCTTTGGGCTTGCCGGTTGTTCCGCTGGTGTACATTAGGAACAATGGGTCTTCTGCCAGCATTTCTTCGGGTTCGATCCTTGCCCCGTAATGATTTTTCAGGTTATCATTAACAAAGAAGTCGCGGCCTTTAACCATGGGGGTGTCAGTGGAACTTTTTCCGGGATAACGTTGCCAGACCAGAACCGTATCAACCACCTGGCCCTGTTCGGCAGCTATTTTTACAGCATCATCGGCATTGACTTTATGTTCCAGAAGCTTGCCGGCACGGTAATAGGCATCCATGGAGATCAACACTCTGGAATTTGAATCCACAATACGGTCGGCACATGCTGACGCTGAAAAACCGCCGAATACAACGGAGTGAATGACGCCGAGTCTGGCACAGGCCAACATGGTAATGGGAAGTTCTGCCGACATGGGCATATGAATGGTGACCCGGTCGCCTCTTTTAAGCTTCGCATCGTTTTTCAACACAGAGGCGAATTCATTAACTCTTACGTAGAGTTCCTGGTAGGTGATGTGGTCAACCCGTTCTTCTTCAAGCTCAGGGACAAAGTGAATAGCAGTTTTATTTTTATTATCTTTGAGATGGCGGTCAATACAGTTGTACGATGCGTTGAGTTTCCCCCCTTTAAACCATTTGTAGCAGGGGGCATCGCTTGTATCCAGAACCTCATCCCAGTATTTGTACCAGGTGAGCAATTCAGCATATTCAGTATAATAATCAGGGAAGTTGTCCAGACTGAACCTGTCAAAAACGTCAGGATCACTCAGGTTTGCCTGGCCTATGAACTTTGACGAAGGAAAATAGTAATCTTCTTCTTTCCAGTGTACTGCGATTTGGGCTTCCGTAGTTTCGACAACTTCTTTTTTGCTCATCTGACATCTCCTTTAGGTTTGTCGTTTAAGGCACTAATATTGTTGATGATTTTAAAGAATGCTGAAGTCTGTACACCTCCTTGTTATGATGTATCAAAGTTTGACATAAATATGCAGGTTAAATCTTTGGTTAATTCGTTGGTTAAATCGTTTTGCTTGCTGCGTTGTGCTTTATATTTTAAGGCCTTTTGCTGTCTGCGGCCGTTCTTTACAAAAACCCGAGCAATTAGAGGTATAGATTCAGGTGAAGTGAAAAATCGTAGTCATTAGCTGAATCCGATTTATAGCTTAGTCATACCAATATTAAGATCTGGATATGATGTCAATGAAAAAGTTCAGTTTTTTCATAAATTATTATTAATCCTTATTTGATAAACAATTGATAATTTAACGGATGGAAAGTAAAACATGCATAACTTGGGAAACACAGACGACTCTAAGGTTTTTAAACTTTGTTTGATTAGAGCAAACTTATCATTTTGTCTGAAATCATAGCTTATTTAAAAATTTAGGATTGTCGCCTTGATTATGGGAAATTCAATAATTTGCGTTTAATTGCTGGGTTTTTGAAAAAATTCGTAAACTGGGAAGGTTAAATAATCGTTGCAAGGGAAATTAGAACTCAGGTATAGTCACCAATAAAGAATTAACCAACTGTGTGTAAGGAGACTCCATGAAAAGCCCTATTGATACTTATTGGCAATTGAAACTTGAGGCGGTGAAGGAAAATCTTGAAAATAATAATTTTGAAGTTCATATAGCGGAATCAGCAGAGGCTGCAAAAGAGCTTGCCCTGGATAAAATTATTCCGTCCCTGAATATTAAAAGCGTGTCATGGGGCGGATCCATGTCCTTTGTTAGTACCGGGCTCTTTCATGCCCTGAAGGATAATCCGGATCTTAAGGTGCTAAATACCTTTGATAAAAGCCTCTCTATGGAAGAGATGTTGGAACTTCGACGTCAATCTCTGATGGTGGATCTTTTTATCACCGGTACAAATGCTTTGACCGAAGCCGGGCATCTCGTGAATCTTGATATGATCGGCAACCGGGTGGCCGCCATCATGTGGGGACCGAAAAATGTTCTCCTGATTATCGGTCGGAACAAGATCTGCGGAGACATTGAGGATGCCATGTTCAGGATAAAGAATTATGCGGCCCCTGTGAATACAATAAATCTTGATAAAAAGACCCCTTGCAGAAAAACAGGCATCTGTCACGATTGTTCAAGTCCCGACCGGATCTGCAACTATTGGACTATCACGGAAAAATGTTTTTCCAAAGGCAGGATAAAAATTATTCTGGTAAATGAGGATATGGGATTTTAAAATGCAGACCATAGCAATTTTTCAGCAGAACGGGTCAGGCAACACCAAGATTGCCGGTATCAACCAGTTCGGAGACAAAGAGTATAGACTTGAGATCTTCAATATTGATGAACAATTACCCTTGGTGATTGATGATACTTCGGAGTATCTGCCGGAAATCATTGAGGCGGACATTGTTTTGGACTATTTGAAACACCAGGATCTCTCAGAGGATTTAAGCCTGCTGTGTGAGCGTCTAAAGATTCCAATGGTTGCATCGGGAAAAAAAATAACGTCAGGTAAAGCCGTCTGTCCGCCGACGTGATGTACCCTGACAGACCAGGATGGTCTGGGAGAGTACGGAGAACTTTTTGGCGCCCCGAAAATCGATATACAGGTTGAGGGAGACAGAATTCAAAAAATCAAGGTGTTCAGAGGTGCACCCTGCGGTGCTACCTGGTTGGCAGCGCAGAAAGTTAAAAATATGCCGATTGAAGAGGCAAAGACCCGGTTCGGGCTGGAGGTACAGTTCTTCTGTTCGGCAAATCCGGCCGGATGGGATCCAATGTATGGAAAAAGCCCGGTACATGTGGCAGCAGATATTCATACGGCTGTTTTAAAAACATGCCTTAAGAAAATGAAATAAGTATAGTTAATACCGGATTTGAAATCCTTCCAGTTCCGGTAGTATGGCAACGGGTTGGGAGTCCACCCCCTCAACTTTTGAAAGGGGTGCCCCATCCCGGCACCATGCCAGCATCTTTTCAAGCTGATATTTGCTTCCCTGGAAATATGCCTGAACAGAGCCGTCAGTCATATTTTTAACATAGCCTTCAATCTGTAGAGACTCTGCTGCTTTCCGGGTTTCTGCCCTAAAAAATACGCCCTGGACCCGGCCTGTTATCCTGACGCTAATCGCTGATTTTTCAGTCATCCCCTCCCCCTTTTTTTTGTTTGGTTAAGTCCTTTGACCTCAATGGGTTTAAACTGGCTTTTTTCACCACATCAGACCCGAATTTTAACCAGATTGAATCCACGGCATGGTCTACATTTTTCCATTGTTTTTCAGTATTTTCATCCGGATCAGGAAGCAGTGACATTTGTACGGGTTCTGATTTATGCCTAAAATCAGAGACTCCCACCCCTATAAGACGGATTTTCTTTTTCAGGACAACTTTATTAAAAAGGGCGGAAGCCTCATCAAAAATAGCATTGGAAGAACTGATCCAGACCGGAATCTTTCTACCACGGGTGATCTGGGTAAAATCTGAAAATTTTAATTTTATGGACACATGGCGGCAGACCCATTCTTTTTTTCTTAAGTCCCGACCTACGCGTTGGGCATGAGCCAGAAGGATTCTTTTTACAGCCGCAGAGTCACTGATATCTTCGGGAAGCGTGGTTTCGCTTGAAATGGATTTGCGGACCGAAGTTGTTTCAATAAGGGTATCATCAATGCCCCTGGCCAATTGGTAGAGCCTTGACCCCATTTTACCGAACTTGCGGGTCAGCAGCGGACGGTCAAATTTACAGATGTCGCCAAGAGTGTTTATTTGAAGCGATGCCATGAGTGTCATTGCCTGTCGCCCAACACCCGGCACTTTTTGTATGGGAAGTGTATTAATCACTTCTTGCATTTTATCCTTTGATATAAAGGTAATTCCGCCGGGTTTATCCATATCCGAAGCAATTTTTGCCAGGAACTTAACCGGTGCGATACCAATCGAACAGGTTAATGCCAGTTCTTTAAAAATGGCTGCCTTTATTTTATCGGCAATGGTGAGGGGCGGACCGAATAATTTCTCACATCCCCTGATGTCTAAATAGGCCTCATCAATGGAAACCGGTTCAACCAAAGGTGAGAACCCTCTGAGAATTTTCATTATCCGTTTTGAATCCAATGCATATTTATGACGGCTGCCAGGCAGGATGATCAGATGGGGGCAGCGCTGCTTGGCCTGAAATACCGGCATGGCGGAATGGATGCCGAATTTTCGGGCCTCGTAACTGGCCGTGGATACCACACTTCGTTTTGAGTGACCGGATACAATAATGGGCTTGCCTTTAAGCGTCGGGTTATCCCTCTGTTCCACCGCTGCAAAAAAAGCATCCATATCCACATGAAGAATCATGGCATTATTATTTTAAATCCTGTTTCTGCATTTCAAGCACGTATTTATGAATCACTTCATATTCATCAACCGAGCAGTTTTCAAATATGCAATGGCAAATATCGTTCCGGGTCAAATGCAAAATTCTGACCTGGGCGTTAAAAACAGAAGTGCCTGGTAAATTGGGGATTTCAAGTTCCAGGGAAACGGTGTTAATATCGTATTTTTTAAACCCATTGTTTGTGCAGGCCAGTCCGCCGGCACTGATATCCAAAATTGAAACGGTTTTGCCATTAAAGGTCATCGACAATCGATGTTCAGGCTGGAATACATATCGAAATGCAGCCCGCTGGTCGTCGTAATCAATGATCGATACAGGATCAGCTTTTCTCTTTTTTTTCCAGAACAAACTCAACCCTCCTGTTCTTTGCCCGGTTTTCAGCCGAGGTATTGGGAACCAGGGGAAGAATTTTCCCATACCCGGTGGCGGTGAGGCGCTGCGGGCTGATCCCTTGGGAAATAAGATATTTTAATACGGTGGTGGCGCGGATAGCAGATAACTCCCAGTTTGACGGAAAAGCCTTTGTTGCTATGGGAACATTATCCGTGTGACCTTTAATACTAATATTATACTCGGTAAACTCTTGAAACAGCTCAATCAGCCGGTCGATCTCGGGAATAGCAGATGGGTTAAGCCTTGCAGACCCGGATTTGAATAGGGCTTCACCTGATATGGTGATGATAAGTTTTCCATTATTGGCATCCAGAGACAATTGTTCTGTCTGGGCTGAATTTTTCACCATCCGTTCCATGGATCGGTATAAGGCAGAATCCCTGGTTCTCAGGCCTGTGATATCATCAATACGGATTTGTTTATCAAATCCGTCCGGTCTGCCCATAAATTTCATCATCCCTTCAATTTCGGGATTCTCTTTGATTACTTCCTTAACAGTGGCCAGTTTTTTTTTGTAACGGTCTTTTTCAAAGGAGGCAAGGGTGTAAAGCAAAACAAAAAAGACCATAAGCAGAGTCATAAGGTCTGCATAGGTCACAAGCCAGGTTGCCTCGTCATCATAAGTGATATACCCTTGATTGTATCCGGTATCTTTCATGATGTAACCCTAACATCCATCTCTTCAAGGGGTTTGCGGAGTCTGGACGATATAAAACTTGACAGTTTTTCATAAATAATAATCGGATTGTTGTTGTTAATTATAGATATGGCACCTTCCCGCATGATCTCAAGATTAATGATTTCAATAACGGTACGGGACCTAAGTTTGCCTGCAACAGGTAAAAAGAAAAGGGTGGATAAAAAAGACCCGTAAAAGGTGGTCAGCAATGCCGTGGCCATGGCAGGTCCAATATTTGACGGGTCCTGTAAATGTGAAAGCATCTGGACCAGCCCGATAAGGGTGCCGAGCATTCCAAAGGCCGGGGCGTAAATTCCCATTTTCCGGAATACATCCTGAACAATGAAATGCCGCATCTGCAGAGATTGAATCTCAGTGGTCAAAGCCGCCCGTATCACATCTTCAGAGGAGCCGTCCGCCAGAAGGCCGCAGGCTTTCTTCAAAAAAGAAGACCTGGTTTTTACCTTTGCCAGCTGCATAAGTCCCTGGCGTCGGCTGATACGGCTGAGTTTAATCATTGTGGCCACAGCTTCGTTCGGGTCGTCTTTATCTTTTGAAAAAACAAAATAGGCCGCCTTGAATGCGGCAAAGACATCCCTGAACTGAAACGTGATCAATGTTGTGGCAAGAGTTCCGCCAAACACGATCATCAGCCCCGGAATATTAATAAAATTATAGGAATCTCCGCCAAGGAAAATGGCGGAAATGATCAACGAGAGCCCAGAAATTATGCCGATAAAAGAAGCTAAATCCATTTTGTCTCACTTAAAAATATTAACGTATTATGATTCCTTAAAATTACCCAGGTGATGCAGACCCTAATGCTATTATATTCCGCATACAGGGTCAAGCGAATAGGGGATGAATTACTTAGGATTAATTATTCTTCTTCATATAACTCCCTAATGGCACGGATGACATCCTGGATGTCGAAAAAGGCCTCAACCACCTCCGGATCAAAATGCCGGCCGGTTTCTTTTCGAATGTGATCAAGTACAAGGGCTTCAGGCCAGGGGGCTTTATAAACGCGTCTGGAACACAGTGCATCATAGACATCTGCCAGGGCTGTGATGCGGGCGGATAAAGGTATCTCTTTACCCTGCCAGGGTTTACCGGTTTTTGGGGTGGCTGTGTTGATATCTTCCATTCTGCCGGGATACCCTGTACCGTCCCAGCGCTCATGGTGGAACAGACTGATATCCCGGCTCATTTTATCCAGTTCTGAGGTAGGATTTGAAAATAGCTTAGCCCCATGGACTGGATGGAGTTTCATGATTTCAAACTCATCAGGGTTTAACTTGCCGGGCTTTTTTAAAATATGATCCTCAATGCCGACTTTACCAATGTCATGGAGCATGGATGCAAGTCTGATTAAATCCTTATATTGTTTTATTTCATGGGTATGGATTTCTCGCTTGATGGCCAGACGATGGTAGATTTCTGCCGAGTAAGCCCCCACCCGCTGCACATGCGGTCCGGTTTCCTTAGGATCCCGAAGCTCAGTCATCCGCATCATTCTGAGGATAAGCTCCCGGTTCATTATGCCTTTCTCAATGGCCATGGTGGCATTGTTGGCAAATAAGGGCACCAGGGCCTGTGAAAAATCGGAAAAGGGGGTAACTGCTCCTGCAGCATCTTTGGCATTAATCAGTTGGATAACCCCTACCAATCTTTCGTCGAATGTTTTGAGCGGCATGGTAAGAATGGATACGGTCTTATATCCGAAGCTTTTATCAAAAGAGGAATTAAAATTATAGGGAGAGCTTTGCGGAATGGCATAGGCGTCCGCAATCAAGAGAGATTTACCGGTCAGGGCGGTGTAGCCTACAATGGATTTCTTATCAATAGGAATGCGAAAGTCTGAGTATTGTTCTGCCTGACCGTTCTTGCTTCCAAAGAGCGTATCATTTTGCATATAACTGAATATTAAATGACGGTTCTCAATTAAAAAAATAGATCCGGCATCTGCCATGGATATTTGTCTGGCTTCTAAAAGCAGCCTATCCAGAATGGAATCCACATCCTTATAGGTGTTTAACTCTTCAAGGGTGGTTAATATACTCTTAAGGTTATCATAGGGCAGAGACTCGCTGGTCATGTGAATTTCGCCTTAATTTCTTAAATAAAAAGGGTATTTCCTTAGTTTAGAAGATGGTCTAAGCATAGGATGCAGTGGCATCCCTGTCAAGGCCAGGCTATTTTGGGCAAGCTGTTTACTTGCCTATGGATACTGGAGAAAGGTTAGAAAAGAAAGATTGATCATTAATACAGGAATTTGGTATGGTTCTTCCTGGTTGTCGGAACGAACTTGCCGACCCCCTCTGCAAGTGAATCTATTGAACATGGAATATGACCGGGAGTTAAGATGCGTTTTGTTTTCAGGATGATGGTAGTGGTAGTGTGGCTTGTTACATCGGGATGCGACAGCCCGTCTATGCCGAATAACAGTACAGAGACTCAAAAACCTTATACCCCGGAAAAATTAACATATCACACGCTCCCGGACAATATCACCTGGCTGACCAATGACAGGGATTCTTTATTCTCATCTCCAAAGGCAATCAAAGGCGGTATGGTCAGGTCGGCTCTACTCAGCTTCCCCATGACCTTCAGGGTGGTGGGACCGGATTCCAACGGCGGGTTCAGAAGTGCGATTCTGGACAACCAGCTTTCCCTGATCAACATTCACCCCAATACAAGGAATATCATACCGGAACTTGCCACTCACTGGGCCTTTGATGACGATAAAAAAACCATGTATTTCAAACTGGACCCCGAGGCCCGGTGGTCCGACGACAGGCCGGTTACTGCCAGGGATTACATCTATACCCTGACCTTTATGCGTTCCGAGCACATCATTGCTCCCTGGTATAATGACTATTACACAAGAGAGATTGAAGCCGTCATTGCCTTTGACGATTATACAATAGCTGTTAAAAGTACCAAAGCCGTTCCCGATCTGTACTTGAAACTTGGACTCGGTCCTATTCCCGAACACTACTTCGGAAAGCTTTCCAATGAATTTACCACCCGATACAATTGGGCCGTTGTTCCCAACACCGGTGCATATCAGATCTCTGACTTTAAAAAGGGACGGTTTATCCGGTTCAAGCGAAAGCAAAATTGGTGGGCTGCCGACAAACGATACTTTAAAAACAGATTTAATGTGGACACTGTTAAATTTACGGTGATCCGGGACTTCAACCTGCAGTGGGAATATTTTAAAAAGGGGAGGCTGGATGCTTTTGGCATGACCCTTCCAAAGTTCTGGCATGTAAAATCTAAAACCCCGGTGATTGAAAACGGATATGTTGACCGGATCTGGTTCTTTAATGACCAGGAGCATCCATCCCGTGGGCTGTGGCTGAATCAGGACAAGGAAATATTCAAAGACGGACGTCTCCGTCAAGCCTTTGCCCATGCCATGAATGTGGACAAGGTGATTAATACGGTATTACGGGGAGACTATTTTCGATTGCCCCAGGCATTTTACGGGTATGGGAAATATACGGATTATACGATTAGTCCAAGGCTTTATGACATTGATAAGGTTGAGTCCCTGATGAAAAAGGCAGGATGGCTCCGTGGTAGTGACGGCGTGTGGACCAAGGGGAATCAGCGATTTTCTGTTAAGGTAACCTACTCCTATGAGGAGCATATGCCAAGACTTGTTGTGCTTAAGGAAGAGGCCTTAAAGGCGGGCATTGAACTTCGTCTGGAAAAACTGGATCCCTCTGCCATGTTTAAGAAATTTCTTGAGAAACAGCATGATGTGGCCTGGATGGGCTGGAGTACCGGCATGAGGCCCTCCTTTTGGCAGGGCTGGCATTCTGATAATGCCCACAAGCCCCAGACCAACAATATTACCAATACGGATGATCCGGAACTTGATGCATTGATTGATCAATACAGGGACAGCCTGGACGAAGCTGAACGAATTGCTCTTTCCCTTGTCATTCAAAATAAAATACACAAGATCAGCGCCTATGTGCCCACCTTTATGATTCCCTATGTGAGGATTGCCTACTGGCGGTGGATGAAATTGCCGGAATTCCACGGGACCCGTGGCTCTGACAGCCTTTTTGATCCGTTTTCATCAACCACCGGAGGTTTGTTTTGGATCGACCCCAAGGTTCGGCAGCAAACGCTTGCGGCCATGGAAAAAGGTATCATTTTTCCACCGGTCCTTATCATGGATGAACGATACAAACAAAGGTAGGATGACTCGTGAGGCAAACTTCTGAAATCCCAGTTTTAACCGTTGATAATCTTGTGGTGTCCTTTGATACTGAACAAGGGGCGGTCCGGGCGGTGGACGATATCAGTTTCAGTCTGAAACCAGGACAGGTACTCGGTATAGCCGGGGAATCAGGTTGCGGTAAAAGTGTTACAGCCCTGAGTATCATCCGATTGTTGCCAAAGCCTGTGGCAAGCATTGCCAGGGGCGCAATAAAATTCCACGGCAAAGACCTGCTGGCGCTTCCCATCGAGAAGATGCATGAAATCAGGGGAAAAAAGATTTCAATGATCTTTCAGGAACCCATGACGGCATTGAATCCGGTGCAGCCCATCGGGCGTCAGATGAAAGAGGTTTATGAGTTGCATTTTCAAGACATGTCCCCGGATGATATGATAAAAGCGTCTATCAGCATGCTTGACAATGTGGGCATCCCGGATCCTGATCTGGTGATGAAAAAATACCCTCATCAATTATCCGGCGGGATGCGCCAGCGGGTGATGATTGCCATGGCATTGGCCTGTGAACCTGACATTCTCATTGCGGATGAACCCACCACTGCCCTTGATGTGACGGTTCAGGCCCAGATTATGGATTTGATTATGGCGCTTAAAGAGAAAATCGGGATGTCTGTGATCTTGATAACCCACGATCTTGGGGTCATTGCAGAGAATTGTGATGAGGTGGTGGTCATGTATGCCGGTAGAATTGCTGAAACTGCTAAGGTCAGTCAATTATTCGAGAATCCGCTTCATCCGTATACTCAGGGACTTCTTGCATCAATCCCATCGCGGGCGCAAACTGCGAAAACCCGTTTGCCTACCATAGAGGGCAATGTCCCGTCGCTGCTGAAGATGCCTGAAGGGTGCAGGTTTGCAGATCGTTGCCCACTGGCTCAAGACCGATGCAAGAAAAAGACGCCTATACAGCGTTCAGTTGGTAAAGATCGTTCAGCAGCCTGCCTTTTGGTCTGACCAATCCAAAAAAAGGACGGTTTTTGAAATAATCCTTGATTTTTAAGTAATACTAATAATATACAATCAAAGGGTGGCAGTGTAAGGCTAAGCAGTGCCACGCTTTACGGTTTCGTTCTAAAGGCTGGACCCATTTGTTGAAGTGGCAGGACCTGAGGTTTGAAACTACTATTATTCACTTAAAGTAAGGAGAGAGTCACAATGGCAAATGGGATCGTAAAATGGTTTAATGATGCGAAAGGCTTTGGATTCATCGAGCAGGAAGAGGGACCTGACGTATTTGTCCATCACACCGGCATTAATGCAAGTGGTTTCAAATCCTTGAACGAAGGCGACCGAGTCACTTTTGATGTGGAAGACGGACAGAAAGGACCCGCAGCGGTCAACGTAACTGTTCAATAGTGTTTTTTAAAAGGGTTTTTGGATTTTTGTGTTTAAAAACCCTTTTTCTATGGGCGATAGATTTTTCTCAGAATCGCATTGAAAATCGTCGAATTCTAAAAGCCGTTCAAATAAATCTGAAGAATAAGTCAAAATGTCATGTTTGGCAGTGGCAACCCGGCGCATATGACTGGGGAGGCAGGTTAGGACAATTCATTTATAATTTCAATTAATATTTGAAGCGAAGTTGTAACTTTTAAGGCTTCTACTGTTGTCTGGATTCTCACACTGATATATAAAGAGTGAATTAAATATTTTGGAAGCATATCAGCAACACTATAAAAGGGCTTGTGCTTAACTATGCCGATTTTGGAAGTTAATCATCTAAAAAAATATTTCCCGGTAACCAGCGGTGTTTTTTTAAGACAGACCGGCTCAATCCACGCCGTAGACGATGTGTCCTTCAGGGTTTCAAAAGGAGAAACCTTAGGTATTGTCGGGGAGTCCGGCTGCGGTAAAACCACCCTGGGAAGATGTATAATGGGGTTATACCCGGCAACTTCCGGGAGTATTACTCTGGACGGAGTTCCCCTGACTAGGATGAATTCAGCACAGCGTAAAACCTTTTCAACCCGGGTACAGATGATTTTTCAGGATCCCTTTGAATCATTGAACCCCAGGCAAACGGTTCGACAGATTCTTGAAGAAAAATACATTATCCATGGTAAGAACGGTAAAGATCTCCTTCCCACTCTTGAGGAATTGCTGGGTCAGGTGGGCTTAGGATCGGACAGCCTCTTAAAGTATCCACATGAGTTTTCAGGCGGACAACGCCAGCGGATAGGGATTGCCAGGGCTGTGAGCATGGCTCCGGAAATCATTGTCTGTGACGAACCCGTATCCGCTCTGGATGTTTCCGTGCAGTCAAAAATTTTAAACCTGCTGCTGGACCTTCAGGAAACCTTAGGGCTTACCTATCTATTCATATCCCATGATCTGTCGGTGGTTCGTCATATGTCTGATCGGATAATTGTCATGTATCTGGGCAAACTCATGGAAGTGGCCGATGCCCATACGCTTTATACATCTCCCTGTCATCCCTATACCAGGGCGTTACTGGATGCTATTCCCAAACCTGACCCCGGGGGAACCGCCAGGCGGATTCCATTGGCAGGTGAGGTTCCGTCTGTAGAGAATCCGCCCCAAGGGTGCAGGTTTAACACCCGGTGCCCCCATGCGAAACCGATTTGTTTTGACAAGGAGCCCGGACTGACACCCAATCGGGATAATGCCGCGCATTTAACTGCCTGTCACTTTTTTAATTAAGAACTGGTTAAGGGTTTTCATAGACCCAAATAAACTTGCGAAAATACCCACGGGATGTTAGTGTTCCTGATTTGTTGAAAGGGGAGATAGTGACGCACAACAACCAAAAAAAAGCAGATAGCCTTTTGAAGAAACTCCAATACTATATTGCGATTTTTCTGATTGTTCCGGTGGGTATCTTCCTTATTGCGGGTTGTGGGGAATCATCGACACCAAAAGCTGATAATTTTGTTATAAAAGCCGGTGCAATACACATCTCATCGACTGAATTTGCAGATGAGCTTGATTTGAAACTGACGGCCTATCCATATGATTTGAAAACCAGGCCGGAAGAATATAACAGCATGGTTTTGGATTTGGTATCCATATTATCTGATGAAACCATATTGATAGCTGCGGCAAATGAAATGGGAATCTCACTCACACCGGATGAGATAGAGCTTAACGAGGCTGAATTTAAAAAGGACTATCCAGAGGATAGTTTCGACCAGATGCTGCTGGAAAATGCAATCCCATATGCAGTCTGGAAAAAACAGCTGAAAAAAGATATGGTCATCAACAAACTGGTACAGCAGGAGCTGATTGATGCCCAGGAAATCACCCCGGAAGATATGGTTGCTTTTTACAATCAATATCAAAAACAAAAGGGGAGTTCCTCCGCGGCAACGGAGACCGCGAATCCTGCGGATGATCTGGATGAAATAGCTCTGGTCGAGCAATTGCGTATGGACAAAAGCCAGGCCTCATATGCAGAGTGGATCAGCGGCCTGAAGGCGCGTTATCCTGTTAATATAAACAAGAAGGCTGTGGCAGGTTTTTTAATGAACCGGGAATAGAAAGGACGAATTGATGGTGAAAACACGGAATTATATTTTCCTATGGGTGGTGATGATGGCTGCAGGGATTTTTTCTCTTGCTAGCGCTGAGGTGGTTGATCGAATCGTGGCCGTTGTTAACAATGAAATTATTACACTTTCAGAGCTGAATAAATCCACTGAAGTGTATAAAACAAATATCCTGGCCTCCCAGAATTCCGATGCCCGGAAAAAAGAACTGATCACCGAGCTTGAAACCGACATGCTTAATAATCTTATAGACGCCTCCCTGACATCCCAGGAGGCGGTAAAATTAGGCATAAAGGTGACGGACAAGGAAGTGGATAGCGCTCTTGAAAATTTTAAAAAGCAGAATAATCTGGATGATGAAAGCCTTAAACAAGGCCTTGCATCATCAGGTATGACGGTTGCAGATTACAGAGAGCGACTGAAAGACCAGATTCTTCAGTCCAGGCTGGTTAACCGGACAGTTCGTTCAAGAGTCATTATTACGGACTCAGACGTCCAGACCTATTATGATGCCCATAAGGATGACTTTGTCGGTATCAAAAAGTATCAATTGAAAAACATTCTTACACAGAGTAAAAAAGATATCAGAATGGTAGAAAAGCGGCTCAATAAAAATGCATCATTTGCCGCCCTGGCTAAAGAGCACTCAATTGGATCCAATGCTGCCCAAGGTGGGGATCTTGGCCTGTTTGACATCACAAGTTTTAGTGAAGATATCCGTACTGCCCTCAAGGAACTTAAAAAGGGGGAGCATACACCGGTGATGCAGACCGGTGGTGCATATCAGATAATCTATGTGGATGACATCATTATGGAAGGGCAGCAGACCGCGGAGCAAGCCCAGGAAAAGATCCAGGATATTCTTTATAAAGAGCAGGTTGAAGCGCAATTTAAGATATGGATCCAGTCCCTCAAGGAAAGTGCCCATATAAAGCTGATGCTTTAAACGCCTATTTCAGGTATCCGACACCAGGAAAAATAAAATGCAGAATGAACAGATACAGATACTGAAAGTCAGCATAAAAAGGTTGTTGCGCAGGGGAGCAAATAAACAATTGCTCAACATTATTAATAAAACCCACATGGCGGACCTTTCCATTGTGTTTCAGGAACTGACGCTGATCAACCAGCAGAAGTTATTCAATCTTCTGGAAGATCCCGAAGGGATCGGCATTCTTTTTTCAAAGTTGGATGAGGCCACCTTTATTGAATTTGTTAAAAACGTAAATTTCGATAAATTGGTGGAAATATTTGACCATATGCCCTCGGATGATGCGGCAGAATTGCTCGGCCTTCTGGATGAAGAACTTTCGGATAAAATTCTTTCCAAGATGAAAAGAGAAGAGTCGGACAATGTCGAGCAGATCATGAGCTACGACGAAGACACTGCCGGCAGCCTGATGGTCAAGGATTTTGTTGCACTGGAAGAGGATGTCAATGCAAAACAGGTCATTGAATCATTGCAGAATAAATATCTGGATGTTGAAATGCCCTTTTATATCTATGTGATTGACGCCTACGGCAAGTTGGTCGGCGTCAGTTCTCTCAGGCAGTTGGTTGTTGAGTCTCCGGATCGTCCCCTCAAAGAATTTATGGCCACGGACATTGTTTCCGTTAAGCCGTATACGGATAGAGAAGAGGTGGCCCGTCTGGTTTCTCGTTATGACTACCTTGCCGTTCCTGTTGTGGACGACGACAATCGAATCGTGGGGATTGTGACCGTTGATGACGTTATTGATATTCTCCATGAGGCGGCCACCGAAGACATGCTGAAGATGGCGGGTGTGGGTGAAGAGTACGTGGAGACACAGACCATTATCAAGGGAACAAGAATACGGCTTCCCTGGTTGTTTGCAAGTTGCTTAGGTGGTGTGGCCGCTTTTTTCATTATTGGCGGATTTGAGGAGACTTTGGTTCAATTTGCCGGGCTGGCTGCCTTTATCCCGGTTATCATGGGGATGGGCGGTAATATCGGTACCCAGAGTTCCACTATTGTAGTCCGGGGGATTGCCACGGGCCGGGTGGATGTTAAAGATTTTTCCCAGGTAGTCACTAAAGAACTGGCAGTGGGCCTGATCCTCGGTGTTGTTTACGGATTATTGATCGGTATCGTGGCAAAGATCGCTTTTATCAACGAACCCTTTTCATGGGCGCTTGCCATTGCTGTTGGCCTGGCCATTGTCTCTTCCATGTCGGTTGCTGCCCTGGTAGGATCAATGGTGCCGCTGATATTCCAGCGTTTGAACATTGATCCGGCTGTGGCAACCGGTCCCTTTGTGACCACCTCCATCGATATTGTCAGTGTGTACTGTTACTTTATGCTTGCCCGGTTCTTACTCGGTTTATAAAGGCATTCAATGGCAGATTTCAGCACAGATGCCATCCTGCTGCGTAAAGTCGAGTATGGTGACCACGATCTGATTATCACATTTTTGACCCATGACCGGGGGAAAATTGCAGTCATTGCAAAAAATGCCAAGCAGAGTGTCAGACGGTTTTCAGGTGCACTAGATCTACTTTCCGTTAACCATATCCAATGTGCATTCCCTAAGAAAAACAAAGACGGGCTGATCATTCTGACTCAGTCGACCCTGGACAACGGATTTGTCAATATTCGTTATGATGTTATCAAGACTGCCTATGCCTGCTATTGGGTTGAAATTCTGACCCTGTGGCTGGAGGAAGGAAAATCCCAGCGCAAGTTGTATGATCTGCTGTATTTTTCCCTGGATATGCTGAATAGATCCGACATCCGGACAGAGGTGATCAGTCTCTTGTTCCAGATTCGTTTTATGGGAATATCCGGTTTTGCACCCAACCTTGTGTATTGCGATTCATGCGGAACAGATCTGGACACAATTCCAAACGGAAAACTGCGTTTTGACTTTAAAGAGGGACAGGTCATCTGTCCTAAGTGCAGACCCAATGCTTCCAAATACGGAATGGCTGTATCCAAAGGCACTCTGAAACAATTGGCCTGGATTAATACAACTGAAATGGAACGGGCAGACCGCATTAAATTTTCTCCCCTTGCCATAAGGGAAGGGGAGATTTTACTTGAATCTTTTATTCCTTTTCATGTCGGAAGGGAGTTTAAAAGCCTTGGATTTTTACGCAGGATGAGACAGGAACGATGAACTTTAAGCCCATACTTGAAAAAAGGCAAATTAAAACCTCTGTACCCTGCCGCGTTGATTTTGGCGGGACACTTGATATCTCTACCTTTTACCTGTCCCTGGCACATCTTCGGCCGGCCACCCTGAATCTGGCTCTGAATTTGCGTACCCATGTTACCTTGTCTCCCTGGACTAAAGACAGAATAAAGATTTCATCAAGGGGATTTGAATCCATTGAAAGGGGTAAAGAAGATACCGGGATAGACAACCCCATGGGGCTGATGTTTGCCATTGCAAGATTTTTTAATGCCCACGGGGTACATATTCATATCGAGTCCACCTCTCCGCCCCGCAGTGCGTTAGGCGGGTCTTCGTCTGCTGCCGTTGCCATTATTGCAGCGTTCTATACAGCCATAGGGAAAAAAAAGTATCCCGAACATATTGCCTGGCTGGCCCATTATATTGAATCTTCAGTGGCAGGGGTGCCCTGTGGATTACAGGACCAGACAGCGGCTGCCTTTGGCGGGGTAAATCTCTGGGAGTGGACCTTTGGTAATACGAGCCCTAAGTTTATTCAAAAGCCGCTCTATCGTGAAGCTGAGGATACCTTGGAATTGAATCATCATATACTTGTGGCCTATTGCGGTATCCCCCACGAATCAAAAGATATAAACGGACAATGGGTTACGGCCTTTAAAACCGGCAAGGTGGTTCATCATTTTGAGGAAATTGTCCGCATTACAAAAGAATTTTCAAACGCCCTTAAGGCCAAAAACTTCAATCTTGCCGGAGAGTTGATGAACCAAGAGACACAGCTTCGATGTGAAATTACCCCGGAGGTACTTGACAATACCGGCAAAAAGTTGTTTGAAAGAGCAAAGGCTGCCCATTGCGGTGCTAGGTTTACCGGAGCAGGGGGGGGCGGATGCCTTTGGGCTGTTGGCGAGAAGAAGAATATACGCACACTTTTCAAGTCCTGGGGCGCAGTTCTTACCACGGTTGAAAACGGTCATATTCTGGAAACAGCCATAGATACCAGAGGAATAGATCTTACAGAATAAGGCAGTCCTATTGGCTGCCAGGTTCACAGGCACGAACAAATTAGAACCCGTAGAATCCGATAATTACAGAAGAAATAATACAATTATTTAAGTAGAGGAGAATCCCATGGCAGGTTATGATCCTGAAAAGGATAAAAAAGTAAAAGAGTGGAAAAACGAAGAAACCGGTTTATTGATTTCCATCCAGCAGTATGGAGAGGGAGAACCCAAAGTTCAGATCGGCCCCAGAATCCTTAAGAAAAAAGACGGCAGCGACCGTGCACCGTCAAAAGCCGGACGACTGTCTGTAGAAGACATCATGTGGATGTACGATATTATAGATGAGGTTAAGGATGAGTTATCCGACATGGTCGGACCTGAATAGCCCATCCATTGTACCGCCGCTTGGGGCAAGGCAGGCACCCTCTATCGGACCTGCCGCCCTGATGGTCAGTACGGAACCCGACCTGCGGTTTTTGTCCAACAGTGTCGGACAATTAAAATCGCAGCCCTTTTTCACAGGATCCCTCATGACCGGTAAAGCCGGCCATGAGGAATTCTCCATTGCCGGACCCTATATCGGTGCCCCATACGGTGTGATGCTTTTAGAATCCCTGATTGCCAAAGGTGCTAAGGAGATTGTCATACTCGGATGGTGCGGAGCAATTTCAAACACCCTGACTCCCGGAGACCTTGTCGTTCCGGACAGAGCCCTTGTGGATGAGGGAACCTCACGTCACTACATGAAGCTTGCAGAGGATAATCCTAAGGTATTGCCGGATCGATCCCTTTCAAAAACACTTGTTGATTATCTGACCTCGGCCGGAGAAAGCCCTCTTCAAACACCTATATGGACAACAGATGCCATTTACAGGGAAACCCCTGAAAAAGTAGCCTGGTTCAGGGAAAAAGGGGCCTGTGCCGTTGAAATGGAGTGCTCAGCCCTGTTTGCTGTGGCCGCCTACCGCAAGGTCAGAGCCGCAGCACTGCTTATCGTTTCCGACACCCTTGCCACAGAAGACGGAGACTGGGATCCGGGATTTAAACGAAAAAGATTTAAAACCATGCGCAAATTTGCCTGCAAATCTGCCGTAGAAATAACCAGGACACTTGTTCAATGATCACGGACGCCCTCAAGAAAGAAGCTGGAAAATTACAAAAAGAATTAACCGACCACAGTTTCCGCTACCATGTGCTGGATGATCCGGTCATTGATGATGAAACCTACGACCACATGCTCAAACGATTGGTTGAGATCGAAGATCAATATCCTGAATTATCCACCCCGGACTCGCCCACCCGCAGGATCGGCGCTCCCCCTTTAACGGACTTTAAGACCGCTGCCCATTCCATTCCAATGCTCAGCCTTGATAACGGATTCAACGATGATGATATCATGGCGTTTCATCAACGGAACATCAAAGCCCTTGGAACGGATCTTAAATCCGCAGGTCAACTGCTTTATACGGCTGAACCCAAGTTGGACGGCGTGGCTGTTGAACTCACCTATGAACAAGGGGTGCTGGTTTTGGCCACCACAAGGGGAGACGGCAGAACAGGCGAGGTGATCACAGACAACATCCGGACCATAAGCCGAATACCCCTGCGATTGAGATCTTCCGACCTGCCCATACCCGAACTTCTGGAGGTCAGAGGTGAAGTGATCATTAACTCTCCTGATTTCATTCAATTAAACCAGACCAGGGTAAACCAGGGAGACGCCCCTTTTGCAAACCCGAGAAATGCAGCAGCCGGCTCTCTCAGACAGCTTGATTCAAAAATCACTGCCAAAAGACCCTTGGATATATTTGTATACGGCGTCGGACTGTGTCGGGGAATAAATTTCACCTCCCAGTCCAACATGCTGGAAACCCTTGAAAAATTAGACTTTCCCGTTAATTTGCACATACAAAAGACCATCGAAATTGCCGACGTTCTTTTAGCACACAAACATCTTCAAACTCTGCGCCCTGATCTTGATTACGAGATAGACGGCATGGTGATCAAAGTAGATGATCTTGCCCTTCAACACGCTTTGGGAGAGAAAATCAAAAGTCCCAGGTGGGCCGTTGCCTATAAGTTCCCCTCCATGGAAAAAACCACCCGGATCAATGAGATTATTATCCAGGTCGGCAGAACAGGCACCCTGACCCCTGTGGCCCTGCTGGAGGCTGTAAACATCGGCGGAGTTATCGTATCCCGGGCCACCCTTCACAATGCCGATGAAATTGAACGCAAGGATATACGGGTCCATGACCAGGCCCTGATCACCCGGGCAGGGGATGTAATCCCAAAGGTGGTCAAGATCTTTGCCTCAGAGCGCAAGGGAAACGAGATCGTGTTTCAGATGCCGGAAACCTGTCCGGTATGTGAGTCAAAAGTCAGAAGATCCGAAGATGAGGCTGCCGTCAAATGCATAAATGCCGCCTGCCAGGCCCAGCTTAAAGAACGGATCCGTCATTTTGTCTCTAAAAAAGGGCTGGATGTTGACGGTCTCGGCAAAAAAATTGTTATACAACTGGTGGAAGAGGGCATGCTCAAATCCTTTGCCGATATCTTTACCCTGGATGAAAAGGACCTGGCCTCCCTTGAACGCATGGGTGAAAAATCCGCAGCCAATCTTATAACAGCCATTGAAACCGCTAAAAATGTATCCTTAACCAGGTTCATCTTTGCCCTGGGCATCGACCACACCGGTGAAAATGCAGCCCGCCTTCTGGCCAAGGCGTTTCCCGGCCTTCCCGAACTTAAGGAGACCGGTACCATCACTCTGTCAGCTATCCACGGCATGGGAGAGAAAACCGCCTCTGCTGTCACCCGCTTTTTTTCAACGCCCGAGAATCACGCGTTGATTGATGACATGATCAATGCCGGTGTCAATATCACCAATGATCTGTATGATGACAATAAAGGTGAAAAGGATTCCGAAGACCATGTCTTCTCAAATAAAACCTTGGTCCTCACCGGTACACTTGAGCAGTTCAAACGCTCCGAAGCCAAAGAAAAACTTCTTGCCATAGGTGCCAAAGTCACGGGAAGTGTCTCATCAAAAACCGATTTTCTCCTGGCAGGCAGGGATGCTGGCTCCAAACTTAAAAAAGCACAGGCTTTAGGTGTAACCATTCTTGACGAGACTCAGTTCCTGGAGATGATGGGAGATTAAAAAGGGCAGGGCAATGGTAAAAAGAAAATATTGCTATGAGGTAACTGCCACCGGGCCGGCCAGCCCGGAACCGGCTATCACTGTTTTTAAGATGATCTAAATTTTGCTACGCGAAAAGCCATGAAACTGCGGTCTTCGATCCTCAAACAACATGGCTTTCTCCGCTCCGCAAAATAAGATCATCTAAAAGAACAGCAATTTCATGCCGATTTCCGGCCTGCCCGACCCTAAGTGCCGAATTTCGACGTGTTCATTTCTTTGTCCTCTGGTACATCATTCTGATTTGAATATTAAGAACTGAACAAAATGATTCAAAATAGGGAAGTCTCCAGGGCCTTAACCTGGGGATCAGGTCCAGGGTCCTGTGGCATTGTAAAAATCGTCCCACTTAAACTACAAGTGGTGGAATGAGTTTTTAAAATGCTCACCTAATACGTTAATTTAAGGAGTCGAAGTTGTCATCATTAGATTCATATAGGCGCAGTGTAGTACGGAAGCGAGAGGAAATAGCTCGATTACAGCAAGGTAAAGCAAAAGAACAAACGAAGATTGCAAACCTATCCGCCAAAATAAATTCGGCATCACAAGCTTTATCCCGGACAAGTAGTACAAGCACGGCCAATGCAAAACTTCGTGAAATTCAACGGCATCAGAAGGACCATGCTACTGCAGAAAAGAAAATTGCTGATTTTGATAATAAGCTGGCTCGCAAACATAAAGAACTTTCTAATGAGCAAAAGAAGGTTTCAAGAGAAGAAGATCGAGAGAACAAGAAGCGTATAGAGGAATCAAAAAAGCAAGCAAGGGAGCACGCAACTCGCATGAGCGAAATTAATCATACTCTTGTAAAGCATGATAGTCTGCATAAAAGCACTATGACTGCGATAGAAAAATTACAAAGTCTTCCAGAACGCATAGTTGTTCTATTTTTAGCTGCGAACCCTGCAGATCAGGAACAGTTAAGACTTGATGAGGAGGCTCGGGCCATTACCGATATAATTCGAAAATCGAAGCATAGAGAGTCTGTTGTGTTTGAAACTAGATGGGCTGTTCAACCCATGGATGTGTTACAAGCAATTAACGAATTAACACCAACAATAATTCATTTTAGTGGTCATGGTTCAGATACTGATGAAATAGTATTCCAAGACATGCATGGCAACACAAAGTTGGTGAGTAAAGAGGCTATCGTGCAAACAATGATGGCTTCATCAAGTGATATTCGTCTAGTGTTTTTTAATACTTGTTATTCGCATAATCAAGCAGAAGCAGTAACTCAACATGTTGAAGCTGCTATTGGAATGAATACGAGTATTGGTGATGAAGCCGCTCGAGTCTTCTCTTCACAATTTTATTCCTCGATTGGTTTTGGGCATTCAATAAGGAAGGCATTTGATCAAGCAAAGGCTTTAGTGATGATGGAAGGTTTAGATGAGGAAAATACACCCGAGCTATTTATTCAAGACGGACTGGACGCAACTGATTTGATTATTGTTCGTCCTGACAGTGTAGAACCAGAAGTTGAAATATTGTACAAATATATAAAGCTGAATTTTTGAAACAGAATAGGGGAAATATGCCCAATAAAGTATTTATGATTGTTGTATCACTGAGCCTCAGCGGATTTTTTTTGGGAATTTCTTTTTTCATCCATTTTAAAACTTCGGGACAATACACCGATTTGATAAAAATATCCGGGCTTGTTTTAGGGGTACTATCTTTTATTTTCGGGGCATGGGCAGCAATACAAGAAGAGCGTGGATCTTCAACGAATATAAACGAAACAGAATAAAGGAGTGGGGTCGGGCCTTGGCCCGGACCGTGTGGTGAAATTCCCGTTAGGTCATGTAAGTTCCTTGGACCCACACTTATTCTGAAACAAAATAGGGGAATCCTCTTGGGGGGATCCAAAAACATCTCAACATTGAAATAGAAAAAGGGAACCGGGAGAAGGAAAATTAAAATGAAATTGGCCGACAGAGAAAAAAATTGGGCACAAGCTTTATTAGGAACATCAAAATCTGCATTGTCACTCGCCCCGGTCATCGGACAGATTTTTGCCGGTTATGATGCTTACAAAAAAAGCCAGTTCGATCGAAGCGTTTTAAAACTGATTGGACACCTTCAAGACAGGGTCGATAACCTTGAACTTTTTTTTGAAAATCCCTGGATCAAAACTGAAGAAGGAGAGCAATTTGTTAGAAAGGTGGTTGATGCCGCCTGCGATGCCCAGCTTGAAGATAAACAAGAATTGTTCGCTAATGCCCTGGTAAGTGGAATCACTGATCAACAAACGACCACTTTAGAAAAACTTAAGTTCACAGATATATTACGGCACTTGTCCAGAGCGTCCCTGATGGTGCTTTCAGAAATGCACAAACGTTTCGAAAATCAGACCCGTAGACCAGGCCAAAAATCGGATCCTGTTTCAGCGTATCCCTTGGTTGACCCTGAAAGCATCGCTGAATCGCTTAGCCATTTGTTCCATCCTTACCTGGTGGCAGCATCAATAAATGAAATGACAAGCCATGGTTTATTCAACAACACCGGGGAATGGAAAGAACAATCCAATGGCAAATATTCAAAAGGTGGCGGTTTTCAAACCGCCCTGTGTTATACAGATTTTACAGCCAGATTCGTTGAGTTTGTCATAGATAGAAAAGCTCAATCTGGACAAATAGGGGACAATCAGGATGAACCAAAATAAAGGAAATCGCTAAATGGATGGTAACAATATTGGGTTGCTCATTGGTCTTGGGACAGTTGCGGTTAACCCCGATTTTTAGACCACTTGCTTAAGTGGAATCCGCGTCCTGAAAATGGTAAGAAAGGACGCATGAAAATGACCCGAAAAAGAAGACAGTTCTCGGACAAATTTAAG
>PIVQ01000038.1 GCA_003354055.1 Desulfobacteraceae bacterium
GCCTGGTTGATGTCAAAGACGGTTTCAATAATAAAGAGATCAACGCCTTCATCAGCCATCACCGATGCCTGATCTGAAAAACAGGCCACGGCATCGTCAAAGGTAACCGGCCCCATGGGAGCGAGCATTTCCCCCAAATCCCCGAAGTCCCCGGCCACAAATTGTCCGGGACCGCAGGCCTCCCTGGCCACTCTTACACCGGCACGGTTGATTTCTTCCATGGTGTGGGTGACGCTCATTTTTTCAAGTTTCATGGCTGCAGCGCCAAAGGTATTGGCAGAGGCCACATCTGAACCCGCCTCAAAATAGGCTTTGTGGATCTCTTTGATGCGATCCGGATGGGTAATGTTCCAGCTTTCCGGGGATTCCCCACCTTCAAGCCCCCGTGCAATGAGCATTGAGCCCATGGCCCCGTCAAACAAAAGGCCCCGGGTTTTGATGGTTTCCATTATATTCATTTTATCTGTTCTCCTGTGCGCAACTATAGTCTTTTCAAAATGCCATGCTAACGGTCTTTTTCCTGATTTGCAATGAAATGGATGATTTTAAAGTTTGTCCGCTGGATTCCCATCGGAATGAAAATTTGTTAAAGTAAGAAAAATTGCTCCGCTAAGGATCGGCTCCAAAATTACTTGATCTTTTGTTTTCAAAATACCCAGTTAGGGTTTTTTATTAAAATACCCATTTAAGGGGTTTTGGAAACAATTTAGATCAAGTTATTTTGTAACGATTCCTAATCCATAACTCAGTTTATATGCATCGTTATTTCAGGTGGTAAACATTTTTTGTGGGGGAGGTTTCCATGGCCCGCAGTGTGAATATCCGGCAGTTGGTTCATGCATTATCCGATACCCTTGATCTGGTGGGGATTGATGAAGTCCTGCACGGCAAACGGGTGGCGTATATGACCCTGCAATGTGTTAAAACCCTTGGATATGGTTCATCCGCATCCGACCGGCTCTACAATGCAGCTTTGATCCATGACTGCGGCGTTTCGTCCACCGAAGTCCATCGAAAATTGACCTCGGAACTGGACTGGGAAGGGTCCCAGGAGCATTGTCTCAGGGGGGAAAAACTTCTGGGGCGCTGCCGTCTGTTCAAAAAACTGGCACCCGTTATCCGATATCATCATACCCATTGGCAGGAAATGCCCGCTGATTTGGATCCGTCCGCAGCTCTGGGCAGCAATTTGATTTACCTGACCGATCGGGTGGATGCCCTGATCTGCCAGAACAAAGACAGAGATATCCTGATGGCGCGTTATGATATCTGCGAGACTATTGCCCGGTATCGCGGCAGTTTCTTTGAAGCCGGTCTGGTGGAAGCCTTTCTTGAGACTGCCCTGAATGAATTCTTCTGGCTTTCCATGGATGCCCGCCACCTGTTTCGGTTTTTAATGGAGATGGAACAGGCCGGTTCCTCTGAAACGGCAGACCGGCAAATCCTTCTGGAACTGGCAGGCCTGTTTGCCGATATTGTGGATACCAAAAGCAGGTTTACCCATGAACATTCCAAAGGTGTGTCCCGGCTGGCCAGGTTTCTGGGTGGCTGCCTCGGGCTGCCTGCCGACACTCTGGATGATCTGGAGATTGCAGGCCTGCTCCATGACCTGGGCAAGCTGAACGTTCCCGACGATATTCTTGAAAAGCCCGGCCCTTTGACAGATGATGAACGTGCCGTTATGCTTCACCACAGCTTTGAAAGTTTTCAGATTTTAAGCCGGATCGGCGGATTTGAAGATCTCGCCCAATGGGCGGCATTCCATCATGAAGAGATGTCAGGTAAAGGATATCCCTTCCGGAAAAATGAAACCAGTTTAACCATAGAGGCCAGGATCATTGCCGTGGCAGACGTATTCCAGGCCCTGGCCCAGACAAGGCCTTATCGGGAGTCTTGGCCCCCCGAAAAAATAATCCCTATTCTTCTGGACATGGCTGACAACGGTAAGCTGGATCCGGATCTGGTCTCTCTGGTAAAGGAAAGGACAGATGAGTGCTGGCGGTTTGCCAACAACCTTGACTGATACCTGGTGGGATCTCAAATTGTCCTTGACAATAGGAATAACATAATCTATTCAGTGAACGTGTTCGCTTAATGGGTTGTGTTATTGAAAAGGACAAGAATGGAACAGCCAAAAGGAAATCGACGGGAAATTCAAAAGGCCGAGACCCGGGCCCTGATTCTGGAAAGTGCCAGAATGCTTTTTGAAACAAGTGACTATGATAAGGTGACCATCCGCGGGGTGGCAGCCCATGCCCGTATCGGTCTTGGGACCATATACAAGCATTTCCCCAACAAGCTGTCCATGCTGGCGGCGGCCTTTTCCGAAGACCTGAAAACCCTGTATCAAAATGCCATGGCCACAGTACCGGAAGACCAGCCGTTTAAAACTCAGTTTGTTCATATCTCAAAACAATTCTTTATCTTTTATACTGACCATTATTCCCTATCCCGAGCCTATTTGAGTCATCTCTTTTTTTATGAACGGGAGTGGCTGGATCAGATCAATGCCTTTGACGATGCCTATGCGCAGAAAATGGCGGAACTGATTCGGGATGCCCAGGGCAGGGGGGAAATCAGGCCTGAAAAGGATGCTGACATCCTGGCCCTTTCCCTGATGTCCAATTATTTTTTTGTTCTGGCCAATTGCTTTATACGGGACAAGATGACAGATCCCGATCAATTGGCCGGTTTGCTTGAAACCCTTGTTGAACAGACCCTTTTGTAAAAAGGAAAATATCATGACCGCATCTGCCTTTATTGAACCTGATCTGGATTTTATTGCCCAAATTAACTCAGGCTCAGGTCTGAACCTTAAAAAATGCTACCAATGCGCCACCTGTTCGGTGGCCTGTACCATATCCCATGACGACCAGCCCTTTCCCAGAAAAGAGATGATCCATGCCTCCTGGGGATTAAAGGACAGGCTTATTGCAAATCCCGATATCTGGCTGTGTTACAATTGCGGTGACTGCTCAGAACTCTGTCCAAGAGACGCCCGGCCCTCCGATGTGCTCAACACATTGAGAAAAATGTCTATCAAGGAATATTCAAAGCCCGCCGTCCTGCACCGGTTGGTCAATGACAGCCGGAAATTGCCGTGGCTTTTTATCATTCCCGCCTTGATCATCATGACCATGGGACTTCTTACTGGTCTGATGAATCTGTCTCCCGGCGGGGAACACATTGTCTTTGCACACTTTTTTCCAGTGGCCCTGATAGAGATGATTTTTATCCCTCTGTCTATCGGTGTAGCCCTGGTATTTTTTTTCGGGATCAAACGGTTTCTTAAGGATATGCAGGATACCTATGCCCTGTTGGGCAAGACAGACCCCGGCCCCATTGATTTTAAACGGTTTCTGACCACCCTGGTTATCCAGCTGCCCGCCATCGTAAAGCATGAACGATTTTCCACCTGTTCCGAAAACAAGGGACGGAAGATCTCACACATGATGGTGGCCTTTTCCTTTACCAGCTTAGCCTTTGTGGCAGGGGCCTTTGTCTTTGCGCTTTACGTCCTTAACAGCCATGGCCCCTATGATCAGATCAACCCGGTGAAGATTCTTGCCAACGTCGCAGGGCTTGCCCTCATTGCCGGCAGTCTGCTTCTGATCCGCGAGCGAAGGGCCAATGCCAAACAGGCCAATGCCAAACAGATCAGCGGGTACTTTGACTGGTATCTGCTGGGACTTGCCCTTTGCTTAGGGATCACCGGCATGCTCACCCAGTGGCTTCGACTGGCCGATATCCCCTGGGCAGCCTATTCCATGTATTTTATCCATCTGCTCTTTGCCTTTAATCTAGTGGCTTTTCTTCCCTATACCAAACTGGCCCATCTGGTCTACCGGACCGTGGCTATTGCTTATTTCCACTATGTAAAAGAGGAAAAATAATAACAGTGTCGGCCATCGCAAATGGAACCTGATTCATGTGGAGATGAACGCCAGGTGTTTATGGGGCCATGGCAAAATTGTTTTTACCGGTTTTTTTGACTGAATACATAAGCTGGTCTGCTTTTTTGCGAAGATCAACGGCATTATCTGCATCATCGGGGTATATGGAAATTCCGATGCTGACACCAACTTGGACATGAATATTATTAATAGTGATTTTTTTACTGATTGTATTTACGAGACGTTTTGCCGCAGCTTTAATTTCTGATTTTATATTCATCTCGGATAATATGATGAGGAATTCGTCTCCGCCAATACGGCATGCGGTATCACCTTGACGAATAACGGCATTTATACGATTAGACACCTGAATTAAGACTTCATCACCTGCATCATGACCATAGGTGTCATTGATTGCCTTAAATCCGTCCAAATCTAAAAACATTACAGCAACTTTTTTCCCGCTTCTTTCAGCAAGACTCATGACCAATTCTAATTTTTCATTGGCAAGCCTTAGTGAAGACAACCCTGTTAAGGTATCATGGTTGAGCATATGTGCAATTTTATTATTTTTTTCTTTAAGAGATCTGTTTGCCAGGTATAGATGATGAAAATTATAAGCTAATAAGAACAAAACCATTGTGCTGAAAAGCCAGCTGCAAAAGTAGATGAGTCGACCTTTGTACCAGTTCGCAAGATCTGTTTCAATATTTGATGCAACAACTAAAATATAGGGAAACTCACCTGCCCTGTGGAAAGAGATCACCTTTCTTTTTTTATCGAATGGAGACAGGTCGATTAATGTTAGAGATTTTTTGCCACTTGAAATAAACGTATCCAAATTTTTGTCATTACTTTTTTTCCCGGTAAGCTCTTTAATTTTTGGTTCCCGGAAAATGAGCCCTTTATCAATATCCAAGAGTGCAACCGACCCATCAATGGTAAAATTGACTTCACCCAATAGGTTTTCCTCTATATATCGAACGGCTAAACCGGCCATAATAACGCCGTCAAATTGTCCCTGCTTCAGCCGCAATGTTCGGGAACAGCCTAACCAGAACTCTTTTGACGAGCTTTCTTTAAAAACCGGACTGAAATAAGTGCTTTTATTTTTATGGTTGTAAAGATAAGAGAAATATTCCCGAAAAGAGAAATCAGACCCAATACCCATAGGCTTAGTACGGTTAACGCCGCCTACAAATACTCCCTTTTGGTTTAATACGCCTAACCCGGAAAGCCACTGGTGTTTTGCTATTTTGCGTGAGAGTAATAGATTAAGCTCATTGGTTTCCGGCCCGTTTGCCCCGTTTGAGAAGGCAAGTTGATCCGGGCTGATATGATCGTGAATGTCCAGCATAACAAAATCAATTTCACGAAGGGCACCGGCAAATCTGGAAGCCATGATTCTCGCAACTCCACTGTTACGAAGTTTTGCAGAACTGATTTGGTAGCGACGGGAATTATTCAGCTCATAGATTAAAAAGGCGGCGATGCTCACACTTAGGATCACAGGGATAATGATAAACAAAATTTTTCTATAAAAGAGCATGGCAACCCCAACATTATTTTGCATACTAAAAAAAACAACTTCAATGAAGATTGTAATATATAAAAAAAGGTGAAAAAGCAAAAAGATTAGGTATAGATGTCCTGACCTTAAAAATTTATCAAAAGTTATTCTTAAGAAACTTGGATATTCCTGTGATGTGGCTTCTGAAACTTGCAGGCATTTGCCTGTTGCAGGAAAATTGATTCCTTGACACTGGTGGGCAAACATTCTATTCAGAACGATTAGGAAACGATTTGTGCGGGAGCATGGCATCATGCTGAGAGGGGAAGGCCCCGACCGTTCATGACCTGATCCGGATAATGCCGGCGGAGGGAACGAATTAAGCCATACTCTGATGATCAGGTATATCAGAGAGTGGCTTTTTATTTTGGAGAAAGATCAATGAAAGTTAAATTTGTATCGGCTGTCCTGGGGGTAATGCTCCTCTGTCTTACAGGTTGTTCAAGTGACGCGCCTGAAAAGGAAAAAACTGCAGTTGCTCCGGCTGAAGAACTGCCAACTCTTACCATCATGACCCATGACAGCTTCAGTCTGAGCAAAGAGGTGCTTGCCGCCTTTGAAAAGGCGATCAATGCCCGGGTGAGGATTTTAAAATCAGGAGATGCAGGCGAGGCCTTGAACAAGGCCATTTTGTCAAAAAACAATCCCCTTGCCGATGTTTTTTACGGGGTGGATAATACCTTCTTAAGCCGGGCGGTCAAGGCTGATCTTTTTGTTCCCTACGCCCCCAAAGGCATTGACCAGGTGGACGCAAAACTTAAGCTTGATCCCGAAAATCGTCTGATTCCCATGGATTACGGGGATGTCTGCCTCAACTTTGATGTAAAGTGGTTCAAAGATAATAATCTGGCACCTCCGGCCATGCTTGAAGACCTCGTAAAACCTGAGTACAAGGGGCTTACCGTGATCCAGAATCCTGCCACCTCATCCCCCGGACTTGCCTTTTTACTGGCCACGGTCAGTAGGTTTGGTGAGGACGGATATCTGGGCTTCTGGGAAAAGCTTGCCGCCAATGATCTGCTGGTGAAAAACGGCTGGAAAGAGGCCTATTGGGGTGAGTTCTCCGCAGCCTCCGAAGGGACCAGGCCTATTGTTGTCTCCTATGCCTCCAGTCCGGCAGCCGAGGTCTTTTATGCGGAAACAAAACCTGAAAAGGCCCCCACCGGTGTGGTGATTGAAAACGGATCCGCCTTCAGGCAGGTGGAATTTGCCGGTATTTTAAAGGGAACCAAACAGACGGATCTTGCCAAAAAAGCCATGGACTTCATGCTGTCCAACACCTTCCAGGAGGATATTCCTCTTCAGATGTTTGTCTTTCCTGCAGTGATTACTGCAAAGCTGCCTGATGTGTTCAAGGCCCATGCAAGGATAACTAAGATTCCTGCCAGTGTTGAGCCGGAACTTATCAATACCCAGAGGGACGCCTGGATCCGGCAATGGACAGACACGGTTCTTCAATAAACAGGTTTAAACATCCCTATATGATGGCCGGGCTGGTCCCGGCCGTTTTTTTTCTCCTGTTCTATTTTTATCCCCTGGCAGGCATCTGCTTTAAAAGCTTTGTTGCGGACGGCAGGATTGATCTTTCCTTTCTGGACCAGATTTTTTTGTCCCGTAGAATAGGAAAGATCATCTGGTTTACCTTCTGGCAGGCAGGTGTATCCACTCTGCTGACTCTGGCGGCTGCCCTGCCATGTGCCTTTGTCTTTTCCCATTACAGGTTCAGGGGCAAAAAATTCATCAAAACCCTGGCCTCAATTCCCTTTGTACTCCCGGCCGTCGTGGTGGCCGCTGCGTTCCAGGCCTGTTTCGGTCGCTCGGCCATTTTAGGGTTTACCATTGACCACCCTCTGGCGTTGATCTTTATGGCCCATGTGTTTTACAATTTCAGTGTGATGCTCAGGATCATTTCAGGATTTTGGGCCACCCTTCAGGGACGTATTGTTGAAGCGGCAGCAATGCTGGGGGCAGGGCCTGCTCAGGTTTTTTTTCATGTGACCCTGCCGTTGCTAAAGCCCGCCATCTGGGCTGCTTCGGCCCTGGTATTTATCTTTTGTTTCTCCAGTTTCGGCATCATTCTGATTCTTGGCGGACCGTCCTTTTCAACCATTGAAGCGGAAATTTACCGGCAGGCGGCCCATCTGTTCAATCTGCCCGTGGCCTCTTTTTTATCCCTGATCCAGATTTGCTTTACCCTGGTGCTGATGTGGATTTATACTTCGTTTACAAAACAGGTGACACGCTTTGTACCGGACGGAGAAAACCATAATCTTAAAGGTCCTGTAACATGGTGGGAAAAGTCCATGATAGCAGCCGTGATCGTCTTTGTTTTTGTGCTGTGTGTGCTGCCTCTACTGGCATTGGTGATCAAATCCCTGTCCCATGGCGGTCAATTGTCCTTTGTCTTTTACCGGGCGTTATTCCAGAATGTGTCCGATTCCATCTTTTATATACCACCCTTTCATGCTATTAAATATTCTCTGTTTTTTGCCGGTACTGCGTTGGTCATTGCCGTTGTTACGGGTGTTTGTGCGGCCCTGTTTATCCGATATTGCGAGACCCGGTTTCATAAGGGCTGGAGCACCTTGTTTGATCCTATTTTCATGCTGCCCCTGTCCACATCCGCTGTGACCTTAGGGTTTGGGATCATCATCACCCTGGATAAGCCGCCTCTGAATTTGAGAACCAGCATATTTTTAATTCCCATTGCCCATGCCCTGGTGGGGTTCCCCTTTGTGGTCCGGGCTATCCTGCCTGCCTTGCGGTCAATCCCGGAACAGATGCCGGATGCGGCAGCCATGCTCGGGGGCTCACCCTTGCAGATCTTCAGGCACATTGACCTGCCCCTGATGTCCCGGGCGCTGGTGGCCGGTGCCATCTTTGCCTTTACCATCAGCCTGGGGGAATTCGGGGCCACCATATTTACCGCACGCCCGGAGACCCCGACCATTCCGGTTGCTATTTACAGATTCTTAGGCCAGCCGGGCGCAATGAACTATGGACAGGCCATGGCTATCTCCACCCTTTTGATGGGGGTAACGGCCCTGGGCTATGTTCTGATTGAAAATTTTAGAAAAGAAAACTCAGAGGGATTCTAATGACAGACGAACTCATCTTACAAGAGGTTAATAAAAGCTATGGTCCGGACATCCTGATGCTCCGGGATGTGAACCTGACCCTTGCCCCGGGCACCCATTTATCCGTACTCGGTCCGTCCGGCAGCGGCAAGACCACTCTGCTCAGAATTATTGCGGGCCTTGAGTCCATAGACTCAGGAAATATTCTCTTTAACGGTAAATCATTGCTGGATATCCCGCCCTATAAGCGCAGCTTTGGGTACATGTTTCAGGACTTTGCCCTCTTTCCCCACATGAATGTTTTTCAAAACGTGGCATTCGGTCTGAAGATGAAAAAGGAGGGTAAAGGGGAAATCAAAATCCAGGTGGAAAAGATGCTGGATCTTACCGGACTTAAGGGATATGGAAACCGCCATGTCAATGAGCTGTCCGGCGGTGAACGCCAGCGGGTAGCCCTGGCAAGAACCCTTGCACCCAGGCCCCGACTTCTAATGCTGGATGAACCCTTAAGCTCCCTTGACCGGGTATTGCGGCAAAAGCTTTTGGGTGAATTGACGCAAATTATCTCCACCCTTAACATTACCACGATTTTTGTCACCCACGATCATGAAGAGGCCTTTTCCGCAGGTAGTACCGTCCTGATTATGAAAGAGGGCCGAATCGAGCAGGAAGGCACCCGGGAGGATTTGATCCAGCGGCCTGCCAATGAGTGGGTACGGCATTTCTTATCATAGGTGTAGAAATTTGGATTTTATCTGATAGAGGGTGTCAGAAAACTAAATCTTAAAAGTATAGAACCTTGATTTTCCTATATTGTAGATAAACCACAAGATATAGTGTTTGACGGATGGCTTGAAATCTGCGGACTTATAGAAGAGCGTTTTATCGATTGTTGCCCCAAAAATCTATCCTTGGGCAACTTTATAGTGGCATCAAATCGATAAAATGTATGAACTGAATGTTAATATGCCGAAGCGGCTAGGTCAGGCTATCATGTTTTTCCATGTAGGCAGTCAAATCCTTTCTCAGCCATTGAGGAACATTGATCTTCTCGAAATTGTCTGTTCTAACACAGACAGTAATATTACTTCCTTCCACAACAATCTCATTTTCTTCGCCACGAAGATATCCTTTGTATCCCCAATTGATGGAACTTTTTCCAATCGTTATAACCCTGACCTCCATGTCAATTCGATCTCCATATTTCATCTTACGATGGAAATCACTCTCAAGGTGAACCGTTGGTAAAGATAAATTCCGTTTGTGTAAGACATCAGCATAAGGTATTCCCAGCATGGAACCGAAAAATTCTTCCATTGATAGATGAAAATAATGCATGAAACGGGGATAGTAGACAATCCCGGCATTATCAATGTCTGAAAAGCAGACCTTAATGGGGGCTCGAAAAAGCATTTTATTCCTTTCTTGAAGTACTATCTGTTCCAAAATCAAAGGTTATCAACCACCGGCCATCATGGGAAGAAAGGATAGCATGTCGCCATCTTTTAACGGCTGGGTCATATCGGCTCTCTTTTCATTTATGATTACATAGGCGACACAAGATTCTGAGAGTTTTATATCGGCCATAAATTGTTTAAGGGTTTTACCCGCTTCAACCTCAACCTGCTTATTTTGCAAATCAGGCCGCCTGTATGTCAGTGGGGTCTTCACAAAGACTACCATCTATTCTCTCCTTTGTTGATTTCAGATTAAAATATAATAGAGGTTGAATGATGCAAAATCGCTTCAAGAACACCACCTGCAACAGTCCGGGCTTTGTCGGTAAAGCTGTAACAATATTCTTTGCAGCTTCTAGGATCAACATCACCTATTTTCAATCCTTTCTTAACGGAAATCCCTTGCATGATGAGGCCGCGAAGTATTCCGTCAAAAGGGGCTTTAACCGGTATGTCATCAACAAAGCAGATGATATGGCCCGTTTTTACAGTGTCTCCGATTTCCCGTTTATGACGGACACGTCCATGGCATGGCGCCCGTAAAACCCTTTCTTCACCATGGCCGTTGACGCTTTCGGGAATTCCCGTATTGGGAATGGCCTGACCGGTGTAAATGATTTGCCCTAAAAAATGCCCCCGCTTGGTTTCAATCACTGCGTCAACATCTTTTCCAGCCGTAAAGCCGGGACCTAAAGCCAGGGTAAAGGGTGCCATGCCAATCGTCATGCCCCTGTTTTTTTTTGACATGGTTGAATCAATAATCGTATACGGGTTTAGCTGTTCCAACATTTCTAACTGTGGATCAACAACAACAGGAATCCGGTTGGCTAAGAGGGTCTTTGTAATGTCATGCAATGAGCTGGTCCTCTCTGCCGTTATTCCTTCCACACTGGATTCTCCTTCGATCACTGCCTGGGCATAGGAAACCGTTCGTCTGACAACCAGCGGCTTTTCAACCTCTGCAATAACAACGTTAAAACCGCTCCTTTTCAGTTTGTATGCCACGGCAGACCCCAGGTCTCCTCCCCCACGCATCAAAATAAGTTCTCGGTTCATAGGTTCTCCATATAACCGCCATACCCTAAAGGGCAGGAACCGGGCAGCCCGGGGTTTTCACCCGGGATCTGCCCACGGCAAAGATCGAAAATGAATCTATTTTAAATTCGGAATATCCTGATCCTTGCATCCATATCCAAACGGCAGGATGGTATCCGAGTCAACGCCGAATTCCCTGATGGCTTTCAATACTTTTTCAGCGGTTATGGGGGCGCAGGTAAACTGGATGCCGATGGCATCATACACGGCATTCGCCGCTGCTCCCGTGGGGGCTACACAGCCGGATTCTCCGCAGCTTTTCGCACCGTAGGGGCCGATGGGGTCAGGTTCCTCCACCAATATGGATTGACAGGATGCTGGCATATCCGAGGGGCCGAACATTTTATAATCGGTAAAATTAGAGTTCATACACAAGCCTTTATCATCATAATAGGTCTCCTCGGACAGGGCCATGCCTAATCCTTGCTGGAGCCCGCCTTCCATCTGACCTTCAACAGACGGCGGGTGAATCGCCTTTCCAATGTCATGGGTGCTGACCGCATCGACGACTGTGATGACTCCGGTCTGGGTATCCACTTCAACCTCAATAAAACATGCGCCAAAGGGAGGGGAGTTGTGTTCGGCATAATAACTTGAATATCCCTGGATCTGTCCCGGAATTCCAATCCGCTGGCCGGTTGCACCGTCAATAAATGCATTTACCCCTTCATAGCAAATTTGTGCAACTGAGATGAATGTATTCGAATCCCCTTTTACACAGATCTTCCCATCTATAATTTCGAGGGATTCTTTATCCATTTCAAGATGAACGGCGGCCCGTTCCATAATCTGTTCCTTTGCATCATTGCACGCATTGATTACGGACAACCCGCCGACATAAATTGTCCGGCTGGCATGAGCCCCGATATCGTATCCCGATGCATCGGTATCCCCGGTTTTCATGTGGACCTTGTCCAGATCAAATCCCAGGGTTTGGGCAGCAATTTGCTGTAAGGCCGTGTGGGCCCCTGTACCCAGGTCCGAGGCAGAGGTAATAATTTCTGCGGATGCGTCTTCATTGAGCTTCACTGTGCAGGTGGTGTGCTCATGGAGAAAAGGAAAGGCGCCACTGGTATGGTTCATGACGGCGACACCGATCCCCCGCCTTTTGGTGCCGGTCTGACTTTTGTATTTTGCTTTTTTTTCGGCCCACCCAAAGGCTTGCTCCCCCTGGTCCAGACAGCTGTCAAGAGCGCAGGAGGAATAGGGGACCCCCAGCATCCAACCATCATCACCAGTGGTTTTGTGCCATTTTTTCCGCCAGTCTACAGGATCAATGTTCAGTTTTTTAACGGCACGGTCAATGATCTGCTCCAAGGCAAAGTTGGTTTGGGGATTGCCGTATCCCCTGTATGCTCCGCAGGCCACCTGGTTGGTGAAATACCGCTGGCATTTATAATTGCAGGCCGCAAATTTATACATGCCGATAAGCCAGGTTCCGGCCACTGCCGGCGCCCCGGAAGAATGGCTGTAATACCCGCCCCCGTTGGTCAGGAAATTGGCCTTACAGGCCACCGGAGTCCCATCATTTTTCAACCCGATTTTGATGGAATACTCACCGGCATGACGGCTTTCAGACATGAGCCAGTCCTCTTCTCTCAAGGCAGAAACTTTTACATGTTTTCCCGGCACCCCCATGGCCAGGGCACAGGCTTCCGGCTCCAGAACCATGCCAAGTTTGACACCAAAGGCACCGCCGATAACAGTCTGGGTGACTTTGACACGGCTCATGGGAAGCTCAAACAGGTCTGAAATTTTTGTCTGGACCGGTTTGGGCATCTGGGTGGATGACCAGCAGTTCATCCGGCCCTGGTCATCGTAAAGACTGATATAAGTATGATTTTCCATCTGACACTGTTTAACTTTGGGGACATAAAAGGTATCTTCGACCACGAGATCCGCATCTTTCATCAGTTCATCAGCATCCCCCCACCCATAAGTGTTGCCTGGAAAAACCGCTTCCGGAAGCTCAAAGGTCATGTTCCCGGGTTTTCGTGGATCCATCTGAACGGCACCCTCCTGTGCGGCCTGGGTGGCCGTGTGGTAAACGGGCAGTTCTTCGTATTCCACTTTGATCAGTTTTGCCGCGGCTTCGGCAATTTCCTCTGTTTTCGCAATAATGCCGCAGATGGCGTCTCCCTGGTGCCTGACATAGTCGGTGAATATGGACTGGTCTTCAATATCCCCCACAAGTTCGGCAAACCCTTTAGGGTACATAAGATCAATGACCCAGGCAGAATATTTTTTTTTGGTCACATCATCCGGACCCATTATTTTCACCACACCGTCTACCTTGAGAGCTTTTGACACATCAAGTTTGGTCACCCGGGCATGGGCATATTCCATGCACCGTACAATTTTACCATAAAGCATGCCGGCAAATTTTAGATCAACAGCATATTCAGAACGGCCCGTGACTTTTGCCTTTGCATCAATTTTCGGGATCCTTTTACCAATAATGGAAGCCATGAAACATCCTCCTTTTATAGATTCATCCTATTTGTTCATCTGGCCGGCGGCATACTCAACAGCCTCAATGATTTTGACATAGCCCGTGCACCGGCAAATATTGCCTTCCAGGTGGTTTGTTATTTCTTCTGTTGTGGGATTGGGATTTTTTTCCAGCAAAGCCTTGGATTTCAAGATCATACCCGGGGTGCAGAATCCGCATTGGGCAGCACTTTTTTCAACAAAAGCTTCCTGGATCGGATGAAGAACACCGTCTTCTTCCAGACCTTCAATGGTAGTGATCTGTTTCTGATTGACCATGGCAGCCAGAGTCAGGCAGCCCAGAATGGGCGCTCCGTCCATCAGAACCGTGCAGGATCCGCATTCTCCGGTGCCGCAGCTATCTTTGGTTCCCATAAGGCTCAAGTCTTCCCTGAGCACCTGTAGGAGGGTTCTGTTCACAGGAACGGTCATAGAGTATTTTTCCTGATTGATAAAAAGCGTGATATCACAAGTTTTCATTATGTACATCCCCTTTTTTAAGATTTTTTTAAGGCTTTTTTAATAACCCTTGCAATTAAAATCCCTGAGACATTTTTCCGGTATTCAGCAGATGACCGGATATCATCGATTGGATGTATTTCCGTGGGGGCCAATTCAAGAAGTTTTTCGATGAGATTGTCATCAACGGCTTTGCCCTCCATCAACGCTTCACATTTTTTTAGGCGAATCTGGGTTGGAGCAACGGCTCCCATGGCCAGGCGGGCCTTTTGGCAGATCCCGTTGTTCATGACCATGGTGGCTGCCGCATTTATTTTTGACAGATCCTTTTTGGTCCGTGTCAATGCATCAAAGGCAGATACACTTTTTCCGGGGGGGGGGATAATCACTTTCAGGGCAAACTCAGTAGCTTTTCTTGCGGTCTGCCGGTAATCTATCCAGAAATCATCAATATCTACGCGCCGCTGACCCTTTGGGCCCTCAAGAACCACATATCCCCCCAGTGAAAGGATGGCAGTACCGCAATCGGCCGCCGGGGAGGCATTTAAAAGATTACCCACCACTGTGGCCACATTGCGGGTCTGGGCTGTCCCGTTTACACAGGCTGACTGGAAAAGGGCCGGATATTTTGTTTTGACAACTTCCGAGGCGGTAACCTGATCCAGAGTTGCCATGGCTCCGATACTCAACCCATTGGTTTCATCGTATTCAATGGTATCGAGTCCGTCTATGTTGCATAAGCCGATGACGACTTCAGGGGACATGCTGCCTGCTTTCATGCGGACCATTAAATCGGTTCCACCAGCCAGTATTGCGGCTTTGTCCCCATAGGTTTTAAGATCTTCTACAAGGTCCTGTATACTTTTGGGCAGACATAATTCAAATTTTGGTAAAATTCGACTGCTCATTAGATTTTCTCCTGTCAAAGGTTGTAAGAAAAAACTTGATTTTTACTGACCGGAAAGATGATGGAACCGGCATACATGGGAGGGTAGCCGGCTCCATCAAGGGCGTCTTCTTAAACTGTATAGAAAGACAATGTTTACTCAGGCCCTATTTAGGGACAATGGCAAGGGGCCGCACAGGGCTGCCGGTGCCGCCGGTTATTTTCAGGGGAGAGGCGATGATGACGGCTCCCCTTGGCGGCAGTTTGTCTAGGTTATTCAACTGGGTTAACCCATATTTCCCGTTTCCGTGCATGATATTATGACAGGGAAACATGGGTTCAAAGGTTGCGGCAATGCCTGCATCCGTACCCACGGTTTCCGTACAGAATCCCAGGATATCTCTTTCCTCGGCCAGGAATATCACGGCTTCAACGCTGGGACCGGGGGTGTGAGGCATGCCGTCATCTCCCACATTGAAAAATTTTTCACCATCCTGGGCATATTGGGCCCAGCCAGTCTTCATGACGACCCAGGAACGGGGCGGGATTTTACCATATTCTTTTTCAAAGGCCAGGATGTCAGCCACTTCCAGAAGCCGGTCGGCATTTTCAGCACATTCTGCAATCAGGTCGATGACAATGGCTTCCCCGAACAAGTCGTTTGCAGGAATATCAGCCACAGAGATCCCGTCTTTACCCGAGACCCAGTGAATGGGGGCATCAAAATGAGATCCCACATGCTCGCCGCAGGTAAAGGAATTCCAAGCCCATGCGGGGCCGTCGTCATCGTATTCTGAAATTTTTTCCTTGGAAAATCCGGGGGTGTTTTTAAATGGCTCGGGGAGACTGAGGATAAGCGTTTCCTCATTAAGGGGCTGTCCCAGGTCAACAAATTCAAAATTGCCGGAAAAAAGTTGTTCAACCAGATTACCGTTACTCATGATTTTCTCCTTAAGTTAAAATTAAAACGATCTTTTTCATCCTGTAAATGCAAGGCGGCGCCTGCCGCAAAAAACAAATAGCTCCTTATTCTTATTCTGGCACACAATTGCTATTCCAAGGCTTTCGGCCAGTTCTACAGCGAGTGCTGTCGGGCCTGATACCGAGAAGATGACAGGTATTTTTGCCATGGCGGCTTTTTGAACAAGCTCGTAACTGACCCTCGAGGACAAGACCAGAAGAGAACCTGTCTTCAGTTCTTTTTTCATGAAAAGCTTGCCGATGGATTTATCCAGAGCATTGTGGCGCCCGACATCTTCACCCACGGACAGCATTTTTCCATGCCTTGAAAAAATGACGGCCGTGTGGGAGCAATACCGGCGGGTCTGGTACTCTGAAAGTGAATTCAGGCAATGGGTCGCAATTTCAGTGTTTATTTTTTCAGTCGCAGGAACCGCAGCTATTTGCTGTTTGAAATCTTCGATCAGTTCCTTGCCGCAGATTCCGCAACTGGTCTGACTGATAAACCCCCTGCGTTTTAAAATTTTCGGTATGAGATTAATTCTTTGTTGTGTCAGGGTCGCTGTAACAACATTGGCATCCTTCTCACAGTATCCGAGGGATGTTATATCCTCAGGTGCGGCGACGATGCCTTCAGCCAGACAGAATCCTGCAACATGGGCCAGTTCATCCCCGGGAGTCCGCATCACAACCGTATATGGTTTTCCCTGTACCCGGATGGAAAGGGGGGTCTCCCGAATGAGATCCAGGCAAATTTCATCCTGTTCCCGCCCGGGTAATATATTGATGGTATGCTTCCTGTAACCTGTCATCGGTTCACCTTTCTTTTTTGTTAAATTCTTGCTGTCAAACCCCTTTTCCAAACGGACAATTGGGAAATGTACATTCCTTACAATTCATGCAGAGTCCACCATGTCCTATGAATGCCAGTTCTTTTTTACCAATGTGCTCGCCAGCCATAACCCTGGGGAGAATGAGGTCCAGTGCGGTTATCCGGTGAAACAGGCCGCATGCAGGAACGCCCAGCAAAGGAATATCATTGATGTACCCGACCAAAAACATGGCACCCGGCAGTACGGCGGATCCATAATACATTTCGCTTGCCCCTGCCTTCCTTATACCTGTTCTGGTGACATCATCCGGATCCACACTCATGCCGCCGCTTAAAATAATGAGTTCGCACCCTTCATTCAGATGATTTAAGATCGTTTGTTTAATCCGGTCCGAATCATCAGGGACGTATTCCAGGCAACCGACATCAGAACCTAAGGATTTGAGTTTTTTTGACAATATCGGCGCGAATTTGTCAGTAATCAGCCCATTGTAGACTTCACTGCCGGTGATAATCAGTCCGGTTTTTAAGCGCTGTATTTTTTTTATGGAGATAATACCGTTATCCCGAAGTCCGATTTGAGCTGCCCGCTCAACCGGGGCTTTTTGCATGACCAGAGGAATGGCACGTGTTGCCGCGACAAGCTCCCCTTTTTTAACCAATGAGTGGTTATGCCGGGTGGCGCACATGACCTCGTCAATCATGTTGAAGGCTGCCAATGATGCGATGTCTACGCTGAAGATACCGTCATGGGCAGCATGCAGGGTGATTTTTCCTTCCTTTGGATTATTCTCCCATTGGATACCTTCCCCTGCAAGGCTTTTGGCCAGAATTGCAGCTGCCTGATTTTCATGGATTTCCTCATCGTCCATATTTAACAGGTAAAGGTGGTTCTTCCCCATTGCCTGGAGACGGCAAATATCCTCATCACACACGGTATGCCCTTTTTTGAATGCAGCCCCTTTGAATTCACCAGGCCTGATTTCTGTCATGTCGTGAACAAGGCGGGTACCCACTGCTTCTTGAACCGGGACTTTTTTCAACATGCAATTTCTCCTTCATGATTATCGATACTGTTTATTTCACGTTCTTTGAACTGACTTCCTATGGATACTTCGCGGGCATTTGAAAAGTATGCTGAATCGGCACAGGGTCGGCAGACAGGTTCGCTGTTGATCATTACTTCGCGGTCATCTCTGATCATCTGGCTGCATCGGGAACAGGTGGCTTTTTTCCGGGTGGGGCCCGGCATGTCGCACTCTTTAATATTCACGGTCACAGACTGGACCCTGAACAGTACATCATCGGGCATGAGTTTGTATGCTTCCAGCTGTTGGGCACCTTTCCCCTCTATGCCCGGTGCATATAAATCGGCAAGATCCCTTGCCTCTTCCGTGGATATGATCCGAAAGGCCCGTCCGGTTTCAAGGTTTAAAAAAGTCGCTGCCATGATCCCGTAATCCATGAATTTCAAACTTCTGCGTCCCAGCTTCACGCCGGTGACATGGGCCACGGCATCCCCTGCACACCGATCCATTTCAATGTAGACAATCAGTTTTTTGATCTGTTCCCGGGACGTGGGATCTTCCAATCCGATCAGCGTGCATCCCAGCATGGCCATGCGGACACCAATTACCTGGCCCGGGCACAGGTGTCCGTGTAATTTGGAAGATTCGCTCAAAAGTGTCTCGAAACTTTTTTTAAAGGCCATTCATTCCTCCTGTGTTTAGTTTTCCCTGCCTGCTCCGCAAAAAAAAATTCCAAAGAGCAGATCAGGGAATACTTTTCTAAGTCAAAACCGTTGGGTTAGGGTGTGTTTCAAATCGTGGAGTGACTTAGTGGCGGAGAATAAAGTGCTGATTTGAACAAGACCATCTTAAGGCCGAAATCCCCTATCAATTCAGCGATAGCCACAAGAAGAAGCACGAAGACCGACACGGACCCGGTCATTGCGAGCAGTCCTGCTCCGATAATCCCTACGAGTACAACATATCCCAGGAACCATTTTTGATGTTCTCCAAAGAGCAGCTGCAAAACCGTTGCCATTCCCGTACTGCTCTTATACGCGGCGCCGTGGAGCATACTTAAAATCGATATCAACGTAACCACAATTAAAACCAGCTCTGCTGTTTTTAGAAAATGCAGCGCTGCGGGGTCAGCAGCCAGAAATGAATTGACACCGAAAAGAAGCGTCATTGTTACACCGCCCATAAGCCCGTAAACAATGCTTATTATCGGCATCAATCCGGTGTTCCACAAAGGAAGGGAGGGGGAGTGGGATAAGACATATCCCAGATAGATCATCACAATAAAAGTTCCGGCCATTGCCAGAAAAAATACAACGCTTCCTAAACCGGGGCCAAAAACAGACCATTTCAGATTGACCATATGAAGAAACCCGAACCCTGTGAACAGGATCGCACCAACGATCCCCCGGCTTATCCATGCGGTTCGCACGTTAGCGATGGCCCGCCAGAACCTTAAGGGTTGTCCTAAATGCATAAAAAGAGCAGCCGGTTTGAAAAATGTCGTTAGAATCCAGCCAAAAATCATACCGGGCATGAAATCATAAAATGCCGAAATAAAGAATGTACCGGCCCCCACATCTCCGAAGAAAAATGCTAAAGCGATTTTCCAGCCCCATGCTTCCTGCTTTCTATACCCGACTTTATATTCATTACCCACAATATCATATGTTCTTAAAGGCATAACTTTCTCCTGTTGGTTGTCGTCCTGTTAAGGATCGGCTTCAAAATTACTTGAACATTTGTTTTCAAAATCCCCTGGCTTTTAAGGGGTTTAGGAAATAATTTTGATCAAGTTATTTTGTAACGATTCCTAATCCACATAGAAAACTTTTGGTTGTGTATTAAGTTCAGCCAGAGCCTGATACCCTTTTCTTGCCTGGATCAGCTTGCGCGGTTCACTGTTAGGATCGTTAAGATCGCCAAAAACGCGTGCTTCTGTCGGACATGTGAAAACGCAGGCCGGATCAAGCCCCTGATTTACCCGTTCATGGCAGAACGTGCACTTTACTGCGGTTCCTACGGTAAATCTTGGATAACCCTGTTCCTCAAAGGGGGTGATTTCACCGCTTTTATGAAGTCCTGCTTCAAAGGTTTCTTTTTTGAGTTTTGCTCTTTTTTTGTAGGGGCAGGCTACGATACAGGCACCGCATCCGATGCATTTGTCCTCATCTACAAGCACTATGCCTTCATCCGTTGTATAGGTGGCGGTGGTGGGACAAACTCTCGCGCAGGGAGCGTCTTCGCAATGGTTGCAAATGGTGGGAACATAAGCCCGTGTGACATTGGGATATGTTCCGATTTCTTCACTTAAGGTTTCCGTCCAGGCGATTCCATTTGGGACACTGTTCTCTGATTTACATGCAACTGTGCAGGCATTACAGCCAAGACACCGTTTTAAATCCAATACCATTCCATATTTTACAGTCATCTGCGACCTCCCTATTTAGTAGCATACCGATATTTTGTAAGTTCACTTTTAACTTCTTCAACATCATTGGGATTCTTTCTGAAAAGCTCGACCCTTACTTTGGCAGACGTTTCCATTTGTCCGCTGCATGCGCATGTGTTTTTCAGGTTTGCAGGAAGAAGTCTGTTAAAATGTCCGCCTCCGGCTTTTACCACGGCATGGTAGCCTGTCCAGCGCGACAACGCATTGGAAATACCAAGCGTCTCTATATGTACGCCTTCCGTTACTCTGGCAAGGCCCATAATCGTGCCGTAGTTGGAGGTTACTTTAATAAGATCCCCATTCTCGATACCCCGTTTTTTTGCGGCGGCCGTGTTGATAAGAATTCCCATGTGAACCGGATTTTTATGTACAATATCGTCAATCCAGGGGATGCTTAAATTCTCACCAAAGTTAACCTCAACATCCTTGAAGGTAATGGCATACATGTCAAATTCTTCCGGCTCTTTGTGGACCGGATCCAGCACTGCCGTCGGAACAGCCTGGTAATCATCCCATTCCCAGATGTCGTAGAAAGGCACCTTGGCTTTTTTCATATTTTCCTGGAGTTCTACTTTTCTGGTAAGAATATCTTCAATGTAGAAATGAATTCTTTGACCTTCCCAGGGGCGGTAGAATTTGTCGGTCCGCCTCATGGTGCTGGCATGGCCTTTTTCTTTAAACCACTCAAGATCCTTATCGTCCCACATCTTGCCTTTTCTTTCGGCAATTTCCTTATCAGAATACTTTATCCCCGGTTTAAGCATGAGGTCGGGTTTTTCAAAAAACATGTTTGCAAAATTCTGGACTTCATTCCAGTTATCAAGGATACCGACCCGTTCGGAAATCTCATTGAAAATTTCCTCTTCACTCTTGCAGTCCCAGAGAGGCTCAATGGCTGGCTGTGTAAGGCACGGTCCTTCGGTCAGGGGAGGTTCAATCATAACCATGTTCCAGCGCTCGAGGTTATCAAGAGTCGGAAGAACAATATCCGCCCATTGGGTGGTTTCGTTGAGCAGAATATCGATGGCCACGATAAAGCGCATATTGCGCAGAATTTCAAAGTATTTGTCCTGGGGCCCGTTCAAATTCCACAAGGGATTGGAATGGCAGATCAACATGGTATCCGGTTGATAATCCATCCCCCATTTTTCCGGTTCGAAATATGTCTGGGTGATCAGATGTCCCGGGTCAACCCCAAGGGGGAAATAGTCCATTAAATGGGCGGTGTTCGGCGGATAGGCAAAGGGAACTTCAGGGTGAAGCTGATGGGGGGTTGTTTTAATCTGTCCGCTTTCACCCTCCCAGATGTGACCCCTGTCAATCATAAAATCATCAAGGGTAAACCCAACATGACCACCAGGTGCGTCAATGCAGCCGATAAGAAAATTCACAAGCTTAAAGGAATGATTGGTCATTGTACCTGTTTTATGGCCCTGGGCACCCCTGTAGTAATTGTAAGCCGCCGGTCTGTAGGGCAGTTCTCTTCCGTCAATGGTAATTTTCGAGCCAATGCTTGCCGCCTTGGCAAAATCCCTGGCAATGCGCTGGATGGTCTCTGCCGGAACAGTGGTAATTTCAGAAATTCTCTCCGGGGTACACTTGCTTATGTTTGCCTTGAAAATTTGGAAGGCCGGGGAGACCCGTACACCTTCAACCTCATATTCTCCCTCAAGGGCAAAATCTTTTATGGTTTCATCATCATAGAGTTTTGCCTTCTCATCAACTGGATCCCATACGTACATTTTGTCATCTTTATTGCGGACAAAAAAGCCGTCCGGACCCACAAGATAAACCGCATTGGTGTCTTTTTTCAGAAAGTTGTAATCGCACAGTTTTTCTTCAATCATCACATGACACAGCCCTAAAGCAAAATGCCTGTCGGTTGCCGGCCTGATGGGAACCCACTCGTCGGATTTCGCCGCTGATATGGAAAGCCGCGGTTCAACGGTAAGCAGCTTCATGCCTCGGTCAACACGGGCCCTTGCCATGTGGCGGGACGCACCAGCCATGTGGAGATGAGAGGAAAAACCGTCCCCCCCGCCATTATTGATCCAATAATTGCAATGCTGAGTGTCATTTCCTGCAGCAAAGGAGGAGTGAACAAAACCATTCATGGGATGGTATCCGCCGCCGCACTGGGTTCCCACAACACTGAAATAATTTGCATTTCCGCCAAAGGCGGCCGGCCATGCCCATAAGTAGAGTTTTTGGAAATCATTAATGGCCGGGAGCAGTTTTCTGGGATCATCTTCAAAGGTCTTCTTCAACTCTTTTCCGACAGTATCCAGGGCTTCTTCCCAGGAAATGGGAACCCATCCCGGATCATCATCCGGCCCTTTTCTCGGATTGGTTCGTTTCATCGGCGTTTTAATGCGCTGGGGATCATAAAGCCTCATAAGAGAAGAATTCCCTTTGGGGCACAGCCCGCTTTCATTACTCGGGTTGGTGGGATTGCCCTCTACCTTATTCACGATACCCTCATCTGTAACATGCACTCTCGTACTGCATGAGTGAAGGCACATCTTACAGGTTGAATTGATCCATTTTCCGGGTTTTACTGAATTTTGAACAGTGTTTCCATCATACATACTCGTTCACTCCTTATTTTATGACGTTGAAATATTCTTCAATATCTCTATTTTCCGGTCTCTGATCTCCTTGATATATTCCAGCTGGTCTTTATCAAGGTGCCTGTATTTTCCAATTTTAAGCAAAAAGTCTTCTACGGGTATGGGCTCGTCCACAGGATGGGTAAATTCCAGCTTTTTAGTGTCATTGGAGTATTCCCATAAGGGTACAAGGTTTGATTTCACCCCTTTTCTGGCAACTTCAATGAGCTGATCCGGCGGGAAGCGCCACCCCGTTGGGCAAGGAGAGAATACATGCAGATAGGCCATGCCTTTTTTAGCGGCCTTCGCAGCCTTATCCAGTTTTTCATAAAAATCTTCCATGAATGCGGTGGATGCAGTGGCCACATACTCACAATTGTGCATCACCATAATCAAGGGCATGTATTTTGCGTCACGGGTTTTGCCTTTTAGGGCCGCACCGACCGGTGTGGTGGATGTCCAGGCGCCATAGGGTGTTGTACTTGATCTTTGGACACCAGTGTTCATATACCCTTCATTGTCAATACAGAGATAAATCATGCGTTCCCCACGCTCTGCGGCCCCTGACAGGGACTGGAATCCAACATCCGCCGTACCGCCGTCGCCGGCAAAGGCCATCATGGTGATATCCCGGCCGATACGGTCGTAATATCTTTTGATCCCTGCGAGCATGGAAGAGGT
>PIVQ01001329.1 GCA_003354055.1 Desulfobacteraceae bacterium
AGACGCTTCAGTTTGGAAAGATCAATGGATCTGTCTTTATCCACATCAACAGCAATGACGTTTTGATTGCCGATCCCTAAGATTCCACCGGCCTTTCTCAAGGAAAAATGTCCCCGTTTGGATACCAGGATCACTACCCGGTCCAGATCATGGGCACGCATGGCCTCAAAAAAACCGTTTTCCTCAATACTTGAGAACCCCCCTTTCGGGGGGAATAAATTATTTCTTGCCACCCAGAGAGCGGTGATATTGGCCGTGGTACCCCCTGTGGTAAAGGATCCCAAAGCGGTTCGGGTGTTCTGCACATGTTCTGCGTAAAAGGCCTCACCTTTTCCATAGACCATGCAATGCATTTTGGCCAACACCTGTTTTTCCAGAACCGAAAGTACCTTTGAGGTTTCAAGCTTGATGAGATTCTGGTTCAGGGCAGCGGAAATGGCCTTGAGATGGACCATGAAAAAGGGGATGGCAGAGGTCATGTGACCGATGAAATAAGGTGAGGCCACATTTACGGCTTTCGGGGCAATATCCGTAATAATATCCTCAATCACCTCGGCCAGCTTTTTCTGGGGCTCGGAGTTGATCTTAACTTCCATATAGCTTTTTGACAGCTCGGCCAGACTGATCTCTTCGGTAACCCCCACATGTTTGTTTAGAAAATCATGAAGGCCGAACAGGATCTGTTCCATGTACTTGATCAGGGTTTGTTTGCTGCTTTCATCCTCCGGTCGGATAAAGACCCGGTGCAGGGTCTGCCAGTCAGCAAATAACTCCTGGTCCCTTTCCGGGTTTACATTGCGGGCCTGGCTTTGAACCTGAAATGAATTTTTTTTCTGATCTGGGGCTGCCATGAGATCTATTTTATCCTTTGCTGTTAAAAACACAACGACTGTTTTCTCATGGTCCCTTGTCCGCCTTAAGTCAATTGCTATGCCCGCAAAATATACAGGCAACAAGAAAGCCCTTGAAAACAGGTCAAAAGTATGGCAGGTCTACCTTAAATAAAGGAGAAAATCAAATGGAACTTCACGTCAATGATATTTTAACCCGGGTAACCCGGTATAATCTGATTCGTAACGGCAGAATGATCTACATCGATGTGCATAAGAAAATCCAGGGGAAACTGGCCGGAGAGTATATTGCCGTACCCAACCTGGTGAATATTGTGGCCAAGCCGGACCATCAGGGTGCCGGAGACACGGAAGAGGCCGCACTTGCCGACTGTCTGAAAAAGATCAAGGGACTCAACCTGGAAGACTTGTTCCCGGCTGCGGTTCCCCCGACCGGAAGACAGCCTGAGAAGGAAGAGAAGCCGGATCA
>PIVQ01001330.1 GCA_003354055.1 Desulfobacteraceae bacterium
CCGACCTCATTGTCAGAGACTTCGTCTCCTGCACTGCCGTCTGTATTCATGGGCTTTCGGATACTGACCCGGGCAAGATCGTCAAAGGCCTGTCCTACCTGTCCCACCATTTCTTCAAGGGGAATGTTCTGGGGGGTAAATGTACCGAATCCGGCATTTTCTGTCATGCCGATACCGGTGCCGAAGTTGGGTGCCATGGCGGCCATTCGTTTGAGAAAACTCGTATCCACAGCAGAACCGCCATAAGCCACAAATTCAAGACTGGACAGGTCATAATCATCATAGTCAGGCAGATTCCAGAGCATGCGGAACATGGTGGGAATCTGGCCCAGAACAGTGATCTTATGGGCCTGGATGGCCTCAAGGCTGAGCTGTGCATCGAATATCCGCAGAAGCACTGCTTTGCCGCCAAGATACAGGGTGGTCATAAAGGTTTCAGTCACACAGCCGACATGGGAGGGGGGCAGGTTGACCAGGCAGATGAAATTTTCATCCGCCTCAGGGCTGCCGAATCCCCTTGCCAGTACCTGGTTCTGGACGATGATGTTTTCATGGCAGAGAACGGCCGGCTTTGGCTCGCCTGTGGTCCCTGTGGTGTAAATGATCAGGCAGGGCGTCCGGGTATCAATTTTGGCATAGGCTTGGGGCAGCCTTCCAAGGACCATATCCTTTAGCTTGAGCCAGATCAGTCGTTTCTTATCCATCATATCCGTAATGGCCATGGCACCGTCCAGAAGTTCGCCCGGCTTTGGATCCGGGGTGAACTGAACCAGATGCGCCACAGAGTCACATCCCTGCTGGACCGCTTTCCCCACCTTTCTGAAATCCCGGATGGGGGTATTGCCCAGGAAGAAAAAAGCCTTGGGCTGAATTTTATTCACATCCCGGACCACCTCAGTCTCGGTGAGCCGGACATCCAGGGGAGCGAAAATGGCGCCGATTTTAAAACAGGCATACATGAGAATCATATGCTCGGGCACCAGTACCAGCTGGGTGGCCACACGATCTCCCTTTGTAATGCCCATGTCCATGAGTCTTAAGGCAAAAAAATCAATGAGGGTGCCAAACTTCTTATACGTGATGGTTTTATTGTCTTCGTGCTGAACCATTGCCACATGATCCGGCCGGATCCGTGCCCATTTGTCAATGTAATCGTTGAGTCTGAGAAGGCGGCTTGATGCTGTCACGATTAACCCCTTTGGATCGGCTCCAAAATTACTTGATCTTTTGTTTTCAAAATACCCAGTCTTTTAAGGGTTTTTGGAAACAAGTTTCTGCCCTTCAGGGTATTTAGATCAAGTTATTTTGTAACGATTCCT
>PIVQ01000536.1 GCA_003354055.1 Desulfobacteraceae bacterium
CTTGATTTCCGGAGAAAAACTGCCCCCAAAATAAGAGTCCAGAAAAATACCGGTCAAAGGAGATTTGGTCACCACACATCCCCGCATGGCCGGGGCCATGGTTCCGGTTAGAGGGCCGGTCATAAACATGAGGTAATTATCGGGACCCAATGGGTCGGTACCAGGGGGAACCATGTCAACGAGAAGCTTTGCTCCAAATCCCTTCCCGCCGAGATACGCTTGTTTCAGCCCGTCTGGGATTGGAATGATTTCAAAGGATTCACGGGATAAATCAATCATCAGCAATTTGTTTGTGTAAGCTTCAGTCATTGATCTTTCCTCCATGAGCTAATTCAAGAGCTCCGGTGGGGCAAGCCTCTACGCACAATGGCTTCCCCTGGCACAACTCACATTTATATGCTTTTTTCGTTTCAGTATTTATAAAGACCATCCCCACCGGGCAGTATTGGGCACAAAGCCCGCAGCCGATGCATCTATCCTGATCGATAGAGACTATACCATCATCACTTCTTTTAATTGCCTTTGCCGGGCAGACATTCATACAATAGGCATTTTCGCACTGGTTGCAGACCATTGGCAGGTGATAGAGGTTTTCCCTTTCATTCTTGATGACCAGCCGAGCAAGCCGGGGGTTGTATCCCTTAAACAGGTCAAAGGAGCATGCAAGCTGGCAGATACTGCACCCGGTGCATTTGTCAAAATTTGTATGAATATAGGTTTTGATGGCAATCTCCCAAGTTCGAGTGTGTAAAATGAAAATATCACATATTATGTACTATGTAAACACTTTTTTTTCTTGCTTTTAAAAAAGTGATATGCTATGCCTTTTGTTACATATCACCTATTACATACTATGTGATACAAAAACTGTGTTCAACTTCAATTTATCACCACCACCTCTTTTCCGGGGCCTATTGTGCCTCCAAAGCGGCCCTTCATGCCCTTCAGATGCCCTGCGCATGGAGCTTGCCTCATTCGGCATCCGTGTGATGACGGTCCAGCCGGGTACGATCCAGTCTAATTTTGATAATGCGGCAGGAAAGACCATTCCCCGGGTATTAAAAGAGACCTCATGGTATCTTCCGGTAAAGTCAGCCATTGAGGCCAGGGCCGATGCCTCACAGAACAACGCCACCCCCACTGATAAATTTGCCGGATCCCTTGCGGAAAAGATGCTCTCGGATCAGCCTGAGGCTGTTGTCCGAATTGGGAAATTGAGCATAATGATGCCATTGATGAAAAAATTTATTCCCACCCACATCCTATACAAAATTCTGAAAAAATCGGGCTTGGCACCTAATAATTAGGCAATTGCCAGAAAGAATTTCCAAATGAAGATATCGATAAGCCGATTGTCAGTCGCTTCAATCTGAAAGCATTTGTGGCAAATTCTAAAAATGGCTATATTTTAAATTTATTCACAACCTCCATAAGCTTTTCAGACAATCCTGACAGTTCTTTCGACCTGACATCAACATGATCACTGTTTTCAGTCATCTCATTGGCTGCCTGAGTCACTTGACTGATATCCTTTGCGATCTTAGTGGAAACAGTGGAGCTTTCTGAAATATTATTGTTTATTGTATCGATTCCCTGTGTGACTTGGACAATATTTTCAGAAATATTTTGTGTTGTCACAGACTGCTCTTCGACAGCCGATGCTATCATCAAAACGATTTCATTTACTTTGTTGGCAACATCTGAAATATCCCCTATCTGTTCAACGGTTTTTCCAGTAGACGCCCGCATTGTTTCGATTTTTTCTTTGATCTCATTTGTAGCGTTTGCAGTTTGTGTTGCAAGATCCTTTATTTCATTTGCAACAACAGCAAAACCCTTTCCAGCATCTCCAGCTCTGGCGGCTTCGATGGTGGCATTTAATGCCAATAAGTTGACCTGATCTGAGATGTCTGTGATTATCCCAACAACATAACCGATATCGTCTGCCGCATTCCCAAGTTCTTGAATCTGCCCGGAAGCCTGATTTGTTTTTAAAACGACATCTTCTGTAATTTCTTTTGCAGAGACTGTATTTTTTGATATTTCATTAATTGTGTTGCTCATCTCCTCTGTTGCAGAGGCGACCACCCCCATATTACCTGCTGCCTGTTCCATGGAAGCCGCAACAGATGTCATACTGACACTCATTTTTTCAACTGCAGCTGATACGGAATTCGAATTATCGGCAGTCTGTTCAGCTCCTTTTGCCATTGTCTTGGAAATTTGCTCAAGCGTTGTTGATGATTCGTTTAATTCATTTGCATTCTGGGCAACATCAGAAACAAGGGTATGAATTTTAGCTATAAACGAATTAAACCATTGGGCCACCTGCCCTATTTCATCTTGTGACTTAACTTTCAGACGATTGGTTAAATCACCGTCTCCTTCGGCAATATCTCTTAATTTTTCAACGATATTAATAAGGGGTTTCACCAATGTCCCTGCAGCTAAAAAAGCAACCGGGATCACTAATATCATACACACCAAAGACACAATACCGATCATCATAACCATTTGCCAGGTATTCGCACGAGCAATTTCATCTGATTGCAGGACTATTAAACCACCGATAAATTGTTCTTTCGAATATACGGGGAGAATCCCTTGAAAATACGTTTGAGAGTCAATATCAACATCATTAAAATAAAATCTTTGGCTGGCTATTGACCAAAGTGTATCTAACGATTTAGGAATATCCGAAATATTGACTGATTTATAATTTGGAAAGTCACCCACACTAAATATATCGTTCACAATTAAATTCATTTTCATGCCAGTGATTCTGTACATTTGCTGAACAAATGCTTTTGAGAGTCTTTCTTCAGCAACTGAAAAGCCCACCTGAATGGGCTCCATCTTTTCAGTTTCCTCATTAAAGGAATTCGCATAGATCGGTACCACTATTTTCATTTTTAAAAATTTGTCTGATCTATCAAAGGATACTGACAACTGATCCGGTATTTTTATAGCATAGCTCATGGATAGGTTAAGCCCCTCTACGCTGGATCCTTCAACGTATTCTATCCGGTCATATGCCTCCCCCTTTTTAAAGGTACGGTAATAATATTTGGAATCAAACTGATATCCCATTACGATTTGCTGGGAGTCCTGTTCTTCAAAATAGTTTATCAGTTCACCCTCATTTGAATAAATACCAAGACTTAATAAATTTTCCCGAGTCGCGGTATTGGTAATCATGTTTCCTATTTTTTCAAAACTTGGACGCATCATATTCAAACCACTGTCTTTGTAGCCTATGAGGAATTTAACAATATCCCCGATTTTATTGACCTTGGCCATTTGAGACATGGACTCAGCAAACAACTTTTGTCTGTCAACCAATGAATTTTGTACGACTGTTAATGACTTGGTAATTACCTGCTGTGCCGTATCCCTGTTCTGTTGATTGATAATCAATGATACAACTGCTGTTATAGCGACACATACTATAAAAACCAGGATTAGCGCCCCTTTAAGAATTTTATACCGAAGCTTTTTGTTCATTATCAACTCCTTTGGTGGTTTAATCTAATATTTGTTGTATAAACTTGAAAACCTGAGTGCCGCCGGGTGATTCATGTTCTGGTTCTTAAACCATTTACCGGCCTTTGTCACTATTAATAATATCTCCTTAACACTCTGATTTTTTCCTAAGGGATGATTTATAAGAATATGGATGATAAGCCCGTTATTGAGTACCGGCTTAATGAATGGTAGCATCATTTTGATAGTTAAAAACGAAGTAACTTTAACTAGTGCTTGAACGAAAACTCAACTCCCATTGGCGTAAAAAAAAAGCGCCACCGAAGTGACGCTTTTCTCCTGTCATATAAAAAGGGGGTTATTTAATCCAGCCGGGTTTCTTAAACTCGGATCCGGGATAGGGTTCCATCGAAGGATCGGTATAGATGGCCTGAAGCTCTCCGCCCTGGACCTGGTAATGTACTACCGGAGATGCTTTCTGGAGATTGAGCACATTGTCTTTATCCCATTCAAGTTTCCCCAGAATACCTTCGTATCCATTGTCTGATAAATACTTATTCACCGCCTTGAAATCGTAGGCATCTCCCACCTGGGTCACGGCATTTGCCCATGCCTTAACAGCAGTGTACGTAATAAAGGCACCGGCCGGAACTTGATAGTTATAAAGTTTGTGCCACTTGTCTAACCATGCCTGGCCGGCTGCATTGGGAGCCTTGGGTCCGGGTAAGCCCGACGGCATCTGGCCAATCAGTCCATCGGCTTTGGTGCCAAGGACATTGATGACCTCACGGGGTGTAATTCCCCAGCCGAGGCTGACAATTGAATTGGTCGGTCGTTTGAGAAATTGCTGAAAAAATGAAATGTTTTCCTGCCCACTGGCGATTTCAAAGTGAATCAGCGCAGGTTTAATACGACGGATCTGTGATAAAATCACTCCCCATTCGGTGGTTCCGTAAGGTACGGTCTCACGTTTGGCAATTTTCCACCCGATCTTTTCATACTCTCTGATCAAGGCACCAGAGACCCCAAGCCCCCAGGAATCATCAGTATTAATGATGACGACCTTCTTGTTCGGCCACTCATAGGGCAAGCTTGTCAGAGCACGGAACACACTTTCAGCCTGACTCGGTGCTGTTGGAGTCAATTGGAAAATATTGGAATATTTTTCAGGATCCTCTTTGAAGACATTTACAGCGTCTTCAGAACCGTCATCTGCAAAGAAGGGGATGTCGTATTTCCCATAGGCCCGAACATCCTGTCCCCATCCGGCCCAGCCAGCGTGGATAGAGGCCACTTTTTTCTGTCCGCATAGATAATTGGCCGCCTGCATAACAACTTCAGGTTCAAACCCCTTGGAATCAAATCGAATCATTTCAATCTGTTTTCCTAAAAGCCCACCTGATTCGTTGATCTCATCAACAGACATTTTAATACCGTTGAAATAATCGGCTCCTGAACCTGCGGCCCAGCCGGTCATCGGTATTGGCACACCGATGGGTATCGTGTCAGCGGCAATAACACCCTCTGCCATAAAAAAACAGATCGCCAGAATCAGCGACAACAGTTTAACTCTTTTCATAGATTCCTCCTCTTTTAATTAACCACATATTGTAAACCAGCGGTATCATTTATTTTCTCTGCTGTGGATCAACCTCATGTACTTTCAACACGATTTACCCGCTTTGAGAAAATACCCATCACACCATCTGGTAATGCCAACACCAGGACAACTACCAAGGCCCCCATGGTCACAGCGCGATAGACGCCTAGGGGAGACATCAGTTCACTGGCAATAACCACCAGGACCGATCCGATGACGGCACCGGGAAAATGACCCAGCCCGCCGACCAATATCAT
>PIVQ01000537.1 GCA_003354055.1 Desulfobacteraceae bacterium
TTATCGTAAGCGCGACCTGCATCAAAGACCTGAAAGGAGTGAGCTCAAAACTGGTTGTCAATTTAACTGATATCACGGCGCGCATAAGGGCCGAGGAAAAGATTAAAAATGCCCTGAAAGACGCAGAGAGAATTAACCGGCTTCTGGAACAGCAGACATTCGTAACCAACCAGAAGGCAATCGAAGCGGAAACAGCCAATATAACGAAGAGTGAATTTCTGGCAAATATGAGCCATGAAATCCGCACCCCGATGAACGGTATCATCGGCATGGCCGATTTACTTTTAGATACCCATCTTACCGCCCAGCAGCGCCTGTATACCCAAACCCTGCAATCCAGTGGTGATGCCCTGCTCTCACTGCTCAACGACATCCTTGATTTTTCCAAAGTTGAAGCTGGGAAGCTTGAGTTTGAAATGATTGATTTTCACCTTCGAACCACCCTGGAATCAGCTGCTGATATCCTTGCAATCAAGACTGCTGAGAAAAATCTGGAATTCACCAATTTTATCTCTCCTGATCTTCCAGGAGAACTTCGGGGGGATCCGGGCCGTCTCCGGCAGATAATCCTTAATATTGCCGGAAACGCGATCAAATTCACACCCGATGGAGAGGTCTCAATTTTTGTCGAATCAGAAAAAGAAACAGACCGTGGCGTTCTGCTGAAAGTCACGATATCCGACACCGGCATCGGTATTCCGGAAGACGGGGCCGATGTTCTCTTCTCTCCTTTTGTCCAGGCAGACGGGTCAATGACCCGGAAATTCGGAGGTACCGGTCTGGGGCTTTCCATCTCAAAGCAGTTGGTGGAAAAAATGGGCGGTAAGATCGGTGCGAAACGGCGGGAAGACAAAGGCTCCACTTTCTGGTTTACAGCATTTTTTAAGAAGCCGGGCGTTCGGAAAAAAAGTGTACCTGAATTTACAGATCTTGATAATGTCAGGATACTGGTGGTGGACGATAATACAACAAACCGGTTTCTTGTCACCCAATATCTTGAAACCTGGGGATGTCGTCACGACCAGGCACCAGATGCAAAAACAGGCTTTGACATGCTTGTAACGGCAGCAGAAGAGAAAGATCCCTTTGAAGTAGCCATCCTTGACATGAGCATGCCCGGTGAAAGCGGCCGCTCGTTTGGAATAAGAATAAAAAAAGATAAGAGGATATCCGACACCTGTCTTGTCATCATGACGTCCCTTGCGGAAAAAGGAGATGCTAAACACTTTTCCGACATAGGATTTTCTTCATACTTAACCAAACCGATCCGGAAAAGGGTGCTACACGATGCAGTTGCTCTGGCTTTAGGACGGATGAAAAATTCTGATATAAAAATCAAAGAGCCAATAATTACACAATACTTCATATCCGAGGCTCAAAAAAAAATGACCCGGATTCTCCTTGTAGAAGACCATATAATCAACCAGACAGTGGCAAAAGTTATTCTTAAAAAACTTGGATATTCCTGTGATGTGGCTTCTAACGGCAAAGAAGCCATGGATATGATGATGTCCGGGTCCTATGACTTTGTACTAATGGATTGTCAAATGCCGGTGATGGATGGATATGAAACAACACGCCGCTTAAGAATATGGGAGAAACAAAAAAACACGGGCCATACTCCGATCATTGCCATGACAGCAAATGTCATGAAGGGAGATCGGCACAAGTGCCTGAAAGCAGGCATGGACGATTATCTGTCCAAACCAATCAAGGTAGAAGCCCTGTCATCTGTGATCAAAAAGTGGACACACCCAATGGCTACGCCCGAATGACTCAAGGATTGCATTCCACACCTAAGGCACAAAATCATAAATAAATCATCCCTAACAATTAAATGCATTTTGTGCCCTGTTTGGGCTAATATTGAAGCTCAGCTCAAATTTGGGTGGTTTTAATTTGAGACTGGGCCCAAGATTTGATATGAATAGGCCATGAAAACAAAATTTGACCTTGCCTATTCCAGCTGCCCCAATGATACCTTTATTTTCAAAGGGATAGCTAAAAACTTCATTGATACACAGGGTATGGATTTTCGTATCTTTCTGGAAGATGTGGAAACCCTGAACCAGAATGCGGCCCGGGAACGCTATCATATTACCAAGCTCAGCTTTGCCGCCCTGGGAAATCTTCTCGACCGGTATGCCTTGCTACGGACCGGTGCAGCCCTTGGAAAGGGATGCGGTCCTTTGATCATCTCCATGCAGAACCGGCAGTTGGATGACGGGAAAAAACCGGTTGTGGCGGTGCCGGGCCTTGGGACGACGGCCTATCATCTATTCCGCTTTTACATGGCAGACCTGTTCCCCGGATTGGATATTGATGTCCGTCCCATGCCCTTTGAAAAGGTCATGCCTGCAGTGAAAAACGGCCAGGCAGACTTCGGGGTGATCATCCATGAAGGCCGGTTTATCTTCCAGACAGAAGGCCTTGAGATGAAGGCAGACCTGGGGCAATGGTGGGAAGAGAAAACAGATCTGCCCATTCCCCTGGGATGTATTGCCGTGCGCAGGGATATCGAGCCTGCGACAGCCTGCGCGATCCAGACCCTGATCAGGGAAAGCATTGACCATGCTTTTGCCCATCCCAAAATGGGAGAGGCGTATATCAAAGAGTATGCCCAGGAAATGGCCGATGATGTGATTCATCAGCATATCAGCCTGTATGTGAATGAATTTTCCAGGGATATCGGGGACCAGGGAACCCTGGCCGTAACAACATTTTTCGACCATGCAGCCAGGGCCGGCCTCATCGCTCCGATTGACCAGCCCCTGTTTGCTTGTTGAACCGGTGGCTAAACCGATGCCAAAGAGATGAACACTGACCAATGAATGATAACCAGTCCACATCCCATACCATTGAAATCCTGGCCCTCCGGACCATCCGGGAACACCACATGCTCGCAGGGGAGGACCGCATTCTTATCGGGGTGTCCGGCGGACCGGATTCCATTGCTCTTGTCCGGGTGCTCATAACCCTGAAAGAGGCCTTAGGTCTTTCCCTGGGCCTGGCCCATATGAACCACGGCCTCAGAGGGGATGAATCATCACGGGATGAAAATTTTGTCCGGGATTTTGCCGGGGATCTGGGTATTCCACTGTCAGTAGAATCCAGGGATATAAAATCTTTTGCCAAAGATAACCGCCTGTCCCTGGAAGAGGCGGGCCGGAATGCCAGGTATGAATTCTTCAACCGGATCGCAGAGGCTGAAGGATATACCCGAATTGCCCTGGGCCATAACCGGGACGATCATGTGGAGCAGGTGCTTATGAGCCTTATCCGGGGATCGGGCGCCCGTGGGCTCCGGGGAATTGCCCCGGTCCGAGGAGGTATCATCCGCCCTCTGATCCGTGTGTCCAAGGAGGATATCCTGGACTATTTAAAAGAAACCGGACAATCCTTTGTTATGGACTCTTCAAATGAAGACTCGGCCTTTCTCCGGAACCGGGTTCGCCACAGCCTCATTCCATTACTGGAAAAGGAATTTAACCCGGATATCAAAACCGGCCTGGAACGGCTCAGCCATATCCTATCCCTTGAGGATGACTTCATGTCAGATCATACAGGTCAGGCCTATGATGCCATTCGGTCGGATCAAACCCATGATGACCAGGCGCAGGAGATTCTCTCTATTCGAGGTCTCATGGATCTGCATCCCGCCCTGGCCGGCCGTGTCCTGCGAAAAGGTCTACTCAAGGTTAAGGGGGATCTGAGGCGGATCACACACACCCATATCCGGGATATAGTGACCCTGATAAAAGCGTCCGAATCCAATAAAAGTCTGGATCTGCCGGGACAGATCAGGGTTTACAAAAAAAAGAGGTTGCTCTACATTAAAAAAGAGGCGCTGCCCCTGCGGAAACTGGGCAGACAGCAAAAGTCAGACAAGCTGACAGACAGGCTGAAATCAAGGGATAATTCAGGGGTGAAAACCTGAAATCCAACCCTTGTATAATCCTTTTTTATGTTTATATATAGATAAGTTTTATTAGATTCTTTAACCCAAAGAGAGGAATAACATTGAATCAATTTTATAAAAACATCTCCTTGTGGCTGGTCATTGTCCTCATGATGGTGATGCTCTACAATATTTTTAACCAGCAGCAGACCGGGCAATCCGAGATCGGATATTCAGAATTCCTGTCCCTTGTGGAAGACGGTCGTGTTCAGAATGTGGTGATCCAGGGCCAGGAGCTCTATGTCACGGACACCAGCGGTGCCCGACACAAAAGCTTTGCCCCGGATGACGGCGACCTGATCAATATGCTCAGAACCAACGGGGTTGCCATCAAGGCAAAACCCCCTGCAGAATCCTCATGGTTCATGTCCATTGTGGTCTCCTGGCTGCCAATGATCGTGCTGATCGGGGTGTGGATCTTTTTCATGCGCCAGATGCAGGGCGGGGGAGGCGGCGGCAAAGCCATGTCCTTTGGGAAAAGCCGGGCCCGCCTCATAGATGACAAGGGTGAAAAGGTCACCTTTGCCAATGTGGAAGGCATTGACGAAGCCAAGGAAGAACTCGCCGAGATCGTGGACTTTTTAAAAAACCCCAGCAAATATACACGTCTGGGGGGCAGAATTCCAAAAGGCGTGCTCCTCGTCGGGAACCCGGGTACCGGTAAAACTCTGCTGTCCCGCGCTGTAGCCGGTGAAGCAGGCGTGCCTTTCTTTACCATCTCCGGTTCTGACTTTGTTGAAATGTTTGTGGGCGTGGGTGCATCCAGGGTAAGGGATCTGTTTGCCCAGGGTAAAAAGAATGCTCCCTGTATTATATTTATCGATGAAATTGATGCCGTAGGCCGCCAGCGCGGTGCAGGACTCGGCGGCGGACATGACGAGCGGGAACAGACCCTGAACCAGCTTCTGGTGGAGATGGACGGATTTGAGTCCAATGAGGGCGTTATCCTCATGGCAGCCACCAACCGGGCAGATGTTCTTGATCCTGCCCTGTTGAGACCGGGTAGGTTTGATCGCCAGGTGGTTGTGGATATGCCTGACATCAAGGGCCGGGAAGGTATCCTTAAGGTACACATGAAAAAAAGCCCGCTTGGAGATGATGTGGATACGGCAATACTGGCCAAAGGAACGCCTGGATTCACAGGGGCTGATCTTGAAAACCTGGTCAACGAAGCCGCCCTTCTGGCAGCCAAACGGAACCATGAAAAATTGTCCATGCGGGATTTTGAAGATTCCAAGGACAAGGTTTACATGGGTCTTGAACGCAAATCCAAGGTCATCAAGGAAGACGAGAAAAAGACAACTGCCTATCACGAAGGCGGCCATGCCCTGGTGGCAAGGTTTCTGCCCGGCACGGATGCAGTCAACAAGATTACCAT
>PIVQ01000538.1 GCA_003354055.1 Desulfobacteraceae bacterium
AAAATTCGTGAGCGGTTTTCAGCTGAAGCTGTACCCATCATCTTTCTCACGGCTAAGAATCAGGTCCGTGATCTTGTGGACGGATTTTCCTCCGGCGGTAACGATTATATAGCCAAACCCATTTCCAAAAATGAACTGCTTACCCGGATGCATTTTCACATCAGTCTTGCAAGGTCCCGCCATGACCTGCAACTGGCCGAGAAAAAGTACAGAAGTATTTTTGAAAATGCGCCGGGTGGGATTTTTCAGAGCACCCCCGAAGGGAATATCATGACTGTCAATCATGCCTTTGCAAAAATGCTGGGATATGACACCGCAGAGGAGATGATCGGCAATATCAGCTCTATCCAGGATGATATATATGCGGATGCCGAATCGAGGGATAAATTTAAAGCAGCCATGTTTGAAGTAGGTTCGGTCAAAGGATTTGAAACTAAATTCCAGCGGAACAACGGAGACCCCATTGATGTCTCCATTACCTCCAACCTGGTCCGGGATGATGCCGGGCAAGTTCAGTATTTTGAAGGTATTGTGGAGGATATTTCCGAAAGAAAACGGGCAGAACTGCTCAGGATTGAAAAAGAGGCGGCTGAGGCAGCCACCCAGACCAAGAGCGATTTTCTGGCCAATATGAGCCATGAGATTAGAACACCCATGAATGCCATTATCGGTCTTACATACCTTGCCTTAAACACCAAGCTTGAGCCCAAGCAGTATGATTTCCTGAAAAATATTGAAACAGCCTCCCATTCTTTGCTTCGGATTATCAATGATATTCTGGATTTTTCAAAGATAGAGGCCGGGAAGCTGAAAATGGAATATACGGAGTTCTCCCTTGATGAGGTGATCAGCTCCCTGTCCAGTTCCGTCAGCCTCAAGGCCAATGAAAAGGATATTGAATTTCTTATATCCCGGGACCAGGCCGTTCCCAACTTTCTCATGGGAGATCCACTACGCCTTGGGCAGGTGCTGACCAACCTTTGTACCAATGCTGTAAAGTTTACCGATATCGGTGAGATCGTTGTGGGTATAAGGACCATTGATGACAATCTGCCCGGTCATACCAATCAGGTGACCCTTGAATTCGCGGTTCATGATACAGGCATCGGGCTTTCCCTGGAAGAGCAGGACAAATTGTTCCAACGGTTTACCCAGGCAGATACATCCACCACAAGAAAATACGGGGGAACAGGACTGGGTCTGACCATCTGCAAACGTCTGGTGGAGCTTATGGGGGGAGAAATTTCCGTTTCCAGTATCAAGGGCAAAGGCAGTATCTTTACCTTTACCGTGAAACTGGGCGTTCAAATTGATGTCAAGGAAAGACACCGGACTCTGCCTGAAAACCTAACCCAGCTCAGGATTCTGATTGCAGATGATAATCCTACTTCCAGGACGATTTTCGAAGATATGCTCACCACCTATACCAGGGTTTCCCAGGCAGCCTCGGGCGGTGAAGCCATTTCCGAACTTCGGGCAGCTGTTGAAGCAAACGACCCCTACGACCTGGTGCTCATGGACTGGAAAATGCCGGGTATGGACGGTATCGAAGCCACCATGGAAATCAACCGGGATGTGGTGCTTGCACAGAATAAACCTGCTGTTGTCCTGGTGACGGCATACGGTCGTCAGGAAATCATGGAGAAGGCAAAAAATGTGGGCGCTGACGGATTTCTGATCAAGCCGGTTAATGCGTCCATGCTCTTTGATGTGATCATGGATGTGTTTGGCAGCCCCTTACCGGACAGTGGTACGAAGACGGAAAGTCTTACGACAGATACCCAGGCCCTGGAATGTGTGGCAGGTGCCAGGATTCTGTTGGTGGAAGACAATGAAATCAACCAGAAAGTGGCCATGGAGTTACTCCATCAAGCCAGGGTGTCTGTGACCATTGCCAACAACGGGTTTGAATGTCTAAATATTGTGGAAAAAGAGTCTTTTGATCTTATCCTCATGGACATCCAGATGCCGGGTATGGACGGATATGAAGCCACCGGAACCTTAAGAGAGCGCAATACGCCCATCCCCATTGTTGCCATGACTGCCCATGCCATGGTGGGAGAGCGGGAGAGATGCCTCCAGGCCGGTATGGACGATTATATTCCCAAACCCATTGATCCGGCATTCCTCTATGCCAAACTTATCAAGTGGATTTCTCCCAGAGATCCTTCGGAACCATTACCTGAAGACCTGCCCGAACCGCCGACTCTGGAATGTGTAGAGGAGGTCTGCCTGCCGGAATCACTTCCGGGTATTGATATGGAAACGGGGCTTCTCAGGGTCGGCCAGAATAAAAAACTGTACAAAGAGCTTCTCATCAGTTTCAGGGAAAAGTACGCCGACATCGGACGGGAAGTGGGCCGGGAGCTTTCAGAGGCGAACCTGGAAGACGCAGGTCGTCAGATACACACGGTCAAGGGGTTATCCGGAAACTTGGGCGCCATGGACCTATACCAGTCTGCAGTGGAACTTGAAACCGGTATTTTAAAAGGCAAGCCTTCTGATCATCCGCCCCTGCTTCGCATCTTCAAAGAGAAGTTGGAAAAGGTTATCATAGGACTTTCGGAGCTGGATGAGGATGTGAAAGCAAAAGATACGGCTGCACCTGCCCCTGAAATGGATATGGAGAAAATAGAATCCCTGCTCAACGGGCTTTCTCAATTGCTGGAATCGGATTATATTGCCGCCATGGAGGTCTTGAAAGAATTGGAGCCCTATCTTTCAACATCCAGCGTCGGCAACGTCAGCAACGTTAGCGAAGACTTCTCAGCATTAAAGACCCAGGTAGAGTCCTTTGATACACAGACTGCAGCGCAGACATTGTCTGCATTGATTAAGACCATTAGCAGTAAAGGGGGAACCTCATGACAATCCGAGATGAAATGCATACCTTGCTTATCATAGATGATACCCCTGATAATATCCGGATTCTTATGGAGACCCTTAAGGACGACTATAAACTTCTGGCAGCCACCAGCGGTGAGCGGGGGTTGGAGGTTCTCTCGTCGGGCCAGCCTCTTCCTGACCTTATCTTGCTGGATATTCTCATGCCGGGAATCGACGGGTACGAGGTCTGTAAACAACTCAAGGAAAATGATGCCACCCGCCATATTCCGGTGATTTTTGTCACTGCCATTTCAGAGGTCATGGATGAAACCAAGGGATTCAGGCTCGGGGCGGTTGATTATATCACCAAGCCCTTTCATCCGCCCATAATCAAGGCCCGGGTTCAGGCCCATATCAATCTGAAAGTAAAGACCGATATGCTTGAAAAACTGGCGGCCCTGGACGGATTGACCAATATTCCCAACCGCAGGAAGTTTGACGAGGTCATCGAAAATGAGTGGAAACGCTCCCTGCGTTATCATTTTCCCCTGTCGGTCATCATGATTGATGTGGATATGTTTAAACAGTTCAACGATCACTACGGCCATGCAGCGGGTGACCGCTGTCTTCAGAATATTGCCATGGCCCTAAAAGACTGCCTGAAACGGCCCTATGATCTGATTGCCCGGTACGGGGGAGAAGAGTTTGTGGTGATTCTGCCGGATGTGGATGCTGATGGGGCCTCCCTTATGGGCAATAGTATGAAACAGGCCGTGGAAGAACTTCAAATTCCCCATAAGGTATCCAGTGTGACGGATCATGTCACCGTCAGCTTAGGTGCGGCCACCATCCACCCCCAGGACAGGAACGCGTCCCCTCTGGAGGTGGTGGCGGCTGCCGACAAGCTATTGTACCAGGCTAAAGACGCCGGGCGTAACCGGTTGGAGGCCGACGAAGTCAACCGTCCTAATTAGCGGCCCAGAAGATCGTTAAGGTTAAATCCCTCATACCCGCCGTACTGGGCGGGGAAATTATTGATGGCCAGCCAGAACTCTCCGGTTTCAGGGTAGGCGATCATACTCCACATATTGGCCACATGCGCCCGGAATGTTCCCACAGGCTCTTCTGCCTTAAAAACGGTGTTCGGATACTTGGCGCAGATGGTGCACAGAATATTATTGCTCACGGACGGATCTTCCTTTGGTTTCTCCATATTCGTGTAAGGATCAAAACGGTCACTCATTATTTTAATTGCATTGTCCTTGGTGATATTACCGTAATAATCATGGAGCAGTTGGCGGTAGCGTTCAAATCGGCTGGGAGCCTGGACATAGAAGTTATACGGATCCCTTAGGCTTTCCTGCCAGTTCTGGATGGTTGCGATATCCTCAATTTCATTGACCAGCACCTGGTCCGCCACCATGTTATACCCGGTATATCCCATCCAGCCCGGATAGCAGTTGGAGTGGTTGCTTTGCCACAACACCTTAGTCCCTTCCTGGGGCCTGCGAACACAGACCATTGTCGAAGAGGTTTCAACGACTGCCGCCTCTTTGGCCCCGGCATCCGCAATGTGATAGGCAATACCGGCACATCTGGGGTGCTCGTTGAATATGTTTATGCCGTCTTGCACCGTTGCGGCATGGGTCATGAGCAACCGGGTGAAAATCCCTATCCCGCAGCCTTCCATGGATTCATACTGCATAGAGTTAAGCTGGGTCATCATCTCAAATCCCACCTCGTTAAACCCGCCGTCCAGACCGATCATGCCAGGATAGGTACAGACGCAATGCCCGTGCCCCTTGTCCGGATCCACAACCATGAGCATGCGGTTGTCCAGTTGCTCGGGCATGTTGAAATTATCCTCATCCTTGCAGAATATCATCTTGCCGTCACCGCCGGCCCATTCGTCCCAGGCGGAAAAGCTGCTGCACCCGCCTGCGGCCCGGGTCCATGGGTGGGGCGTCTCCGGCGGCTGATATCCGTCTTCAGGCTTACCATCGCAGTTCCAATAATAGGGATGGCAATAGATGCACCATTGGTCATACATGGTGTTCCAGAGCAGAACCTGGTCCAGAGATACGTTGGAAACACCTTTGGCCTTAACCCCGTCAGCAATTCCCTTCATCTCCTCTAAAAATTCCTCAGGCAGGAACGGATAGGCAGCCTTTTGGCCTATCCATAGTTTTTCCCTGGCCTTGGCATTATCACAGCCGGTCTGCCTGGCCACATAGGCATCTGTGGACAGCAGGGTCCGGTTTACCATCAGATCGATTTTATCCGCCAGCAGAAACCCATGCTGGAAACCGATCTCATAGGGCGAACCCGCAAGCTTCAGGATCTTTACATTTTTTTCCAGGGTAAAACTTCCCTTAGCCAATACCTTTTTCTGATCCATGGACTTCTCCTCTGGTTGAAAACCGTATGAGTTAAGTGATAGTGGCGGTATCACCATGAATGGACAGCCTGTGGATGACTGAAA
>PIVQ01000539.1 GCA_003354055.1 Desulfobacteraceae bacterium
GTACGCCGGCATCACTGCTGTTTGAACTTCAAAGGTTGGTCCTCCATCACGGCATGGCTCTGTTCCGTGCCCTTTTACCCCTGACCAGAACCCCGGCAAAGGTATACGGCCTTTCCGGGAAAAAAGGTGAACTTAAAACAGACGCCCACGCCGATATTCTGATCCTGGACAAAAATTCTCTTGAGATCAGGGATGTATTTGCCAAAGGCAGGGTCATGATGGCAGACCGCAATTTGGAACAAAAAGGGTATTTTGAATAGGGTAAATCAGGAAACTATACAATGATTGCATATTTTAACGGAAAATTCCTGCCCAAGGAAGAGATCACCATTTCGCCGGATGACCGTGGCTTTTTATTTGCAGACGGCCTCTATGAGGTAATCCGAGCATACAACGGATGCCTGTTCAAAACAAAAGACCATATCACCCGGCTCAACTATGGTGCCACCCATCTGAGCCTGAGCGTTCAGGATTTTTCCTACCTTGGAGAAGTGGCCCGGCAGCTTCTGGAGAAGAACAACCTGACCCAAGATGCCACAGTCTACTTCCAGGTCACCCGTGGCGTTGCCCCAAGAGGCCATGCCTTTCCTGACCCGGCACCTGCCCCTACGGTATTTGCCAGTGCCGCGCCGTTTAATCCCGAACAGACTCGTCATAATATGGAAAAAGGCCTTGCCGTCATCCTGGTACCGGATCAAAGATGGGCCAGATGCGACATGAAAACCGTAGGACTGACCGCCAATATCCTGGCCAACCAGCAGGCAAAGGAAAAAGGTGCCAAAGAGGCCTTATTCATCCGGGACGGCGTCATTATGGAAGGCACCCATTCCAATTTCATGGCTGTAATCGACGATTGCCTTGTCACAGCCCCAGCCTCAAATTATATCCTCCACGGCATCACCCGGAAACTGGTGTTGGAGCTATGCGCAGCCAATGACATCCCCCACAGGGAAACCCCGATCTTTGTCGCGGACCTGTCAAAAATCAACGAAGCCTTTATCACCGGCACTACAACGGAAATCACCCCGGTGACGGCCATTGACGGCACCCCTGTAGGATCGGATGTCCCGGGTCCTGTGACCCGGGAACTTCAAAAAGTATTTGCCGCACTGGTTGAGGAAGAATGCATCGATAAGACTAAATGAAATCGAAAAAAATGATGAGATGGGAATTCGAGTTCCCCAAGTGTTGCCTGAGAGTCGAAAGAATTATTTCCAATCACCATTGCCCTTACCATCTTCCGGGCCAATAAAAGATGTAATCCGATCTTCTAATATCGCTTTTTTAGCCTCGATTAGAGCTGCAGAGTCAGTATCAAAAAGATCATCCCATACGGTGGAATTTCCATACTCATCTTCCAACTCTAAAATCCATTTGTCGTCGTCATTCCTATAAATATGTGCCTGAACGCTTTTACCACCGCTCGATATACTTTGACACAAAGGTGAAAACTCTATTTCAAAATCATCTTCCATTTTCATTCCTCAAAAGTTTGTTCAAGTCCAATAGCTTTATCAGGCGTATCTTTATCACGAACAACTGTAAAAATCATCTTGTTAGAAGGTTCGTTTTTTTTAAGAGTCTTTTTAATACCTTCAATCCCAGGTGTTGCAGCACCTATCTGCATATAAACACGCCCCATTCCAGTACTGTTTATAATCGTTGATTTTAACGTCTGAAGCCGGTACAACTCCCAACTGTAAATTGATGCAGTATCGCCATGATGCATGCTGAATAATAATTTTGAACTGAATATTGACCCCGAAATAGCCTGGACCCTGTGACACGAACGCACCTGACATATAGTACCCTTATTTTGAAACTGATGATTGCAGCCACGGTGGCTCTTGTTCTTCTGAGTTTTACCGGACCTGTTTATTCAAAAACAGACAACCTGAAGTTTCCCGTGATTCGGGTGGTGGACGGGGATACGATATCCATTCTTTATCATGGCAAACCTGAGAAAATCCGGATGCTCAATGTTGATACCCCGGAATCGGTTCATCCGGATCCCTCCCGGAATTCGGTGATGGGTAAAAAAGCATCGGACTATACCCGATGCAGGCTTTCAGGGCAAAGTGTTTCCCTTGAATTTGAAAGCAGGAAAAGAGGGAAGTACGGCAGGTTGCTTGCCTATGTGATACTGGACGGGGAGAATTACAACCTTGAACTGGTAAGGGAAGGCTGGTCCCCCTACTATACCAAATACGGCACCAGTGCCGCCTATCATGAGCGGTTCACCACAGCACAACACCGGGCCAAAATAGGAAGAGTCAATATCTGGGATCCGGTAAAGAGAGATCTATACATATCCTATGCCGACCAAAAGCAGGTTGCTGTTGCCGGGGGTTTCCACGGTAATGTAAAATCCAAGATTTTCCACAAGCCGGGCTGCAGGTATTATCAGTGTAAAAACTGCACCCGGTCCTTTTCAGACAGGAATGCGGCAGCCAGAGCCGGATTCTCTCCATGCAAAATCTGTAAACCTTAAAGAACCCTGGCTTTATCAGTATATAATCGAATAAACTCAGTCTTGGCATGGGTATAGGCCACCCGGTCCCCGGGATATTTTTGGGCCAGATCCTTTTTAAGACCGGCATAATCCTGAGCTGCCTCGGGATGGTTCCTCAGATAATCCCTGAACAAAAGGCCCTCCCACTGTGGAAAGTCTGCCTCCACCATATGGATATGATGGGTGCGCTGCCCCTGATCGTTGCGCTTGATGAACCAGGCATAAAACGGCGGAGTGCTGTCCCCCATGGTGGGGCGCCAGAAGTAATCATAGCCCTGGGCCTCTAAAACAGGCGGGACCTGGGCCCTGATCTCTTCCAGGTTTTTGACTTCTATCAGCATATCCACCACCGGCTTGGCAGGAAGCCCCGGCACGGATGTGCTGCCGAAATGTTCGACTCTCAGAATCAAGCCTTCCGGAAGGCAGGTCAGGAGATGATCTTTTTCATCCTCAAACAGGGCGGGCCAGGCAGGATCATAGGGCCGGATCTCAACATGCTCTTTGACCACCCGGGCTATTTTCTCTTCAAGGGTTTCCATATTTATATCAACACGGATTTTGTCGTTTTCATTTTCAGGGTGCCGTAGGTCAGCAGGGCCTGGGCCGCATAATAGGTAAACATGACCAGGAAGCCTGAGTTGGCAATGGGTTCAACAAACATGGGATAGGCGATCAGGGCATCGGAAACAATAAAGAACACGGCCCCTGAAATGATGATGCCGTTGGTATAGCGTCCCAGGCAGGCTGCAACGCCCATGGCCAGAATAACGCCGAGGTATACGAAAATCGGTAGTTTCATGGGGCCCAGCGCCGGATAAAGTCTGGCGGCAAAATCCAGGGTAAACAGGACCATCGCCCCCATGACCAGACCCCGAACCAGGGTAAGACGAGGTCTGCGCAGGAATAAGGAGATATAGCATAGATGAGCCAGGATAAAGGCGCCCATACCGGCTTCGAACAGACCTGCGACCGGCAGTTCAAGCAGGATATCCCCAATGCCTGAAAACACAAGGCCCACCCCCAGCATCCGTCTGCCCGGCATATTGAGGAAGACATAAAGGGCCAGGCAGGCAATGGGAACGGTTTTCACAAGAGGGCTCAAGGTGTGGGGCTCGGAATTCATGAAGGCCAAAAAGACTATGGAAAAGACAATAAATCCTGTGATCAGAATACGATTGAGCCAGTTCTTTTCTCTTTCCACAGCCGTCTCCTTTTTATCTTCCGGTTCACGTTATCCGGACCTTATCATATTGTCCACTGCCATGCTTAAAAAAATTATTATGAAAGAATCTGCCGCCCGACCCTTGACTTTAACTGAATGATCGTTTATTTTAGATCCCATGAGAGTCAAGGATGAAATAAAACAGGATGCCCTTTTTGAGGCCACGGTAAAGCTGGTCAATGAAATCGGCTTTGCCGCAAGCTCGGTATCCAAGATTGCCAAGCAGGCAAGTGTTTCTCCTGCCACCCTCTATGTCTACCATAAGAATAAAGAGGAACTTTTAGTCTCCACCTATGTCCGGATCAAAAAGCTCATGGGCCAGGCGGTTCAGGAAAACTTTGACGACAGCCAGCCCATCCGGGATACTTTAAAACAGGTCTGGACCAATATATTCTCCTTTGTGGCGGAACATCCGGCCTATTTCCAGTATATGGAACAATTCTCAAACTCCCCCTACAGCGAACTTGTGAACAAAGAAGAGGTTGAGGCCTATTTTGAGCCAGTGATCCGGATCATCCTGACGGGAATTGAACAAAAAATTATAAAGGATGTTAATTTTGATATTTTATCCGCCTTTATTTTCTTTCCCATCATGGCCCTGGCCAATCCCCGTCACTGTAAAAACTTTGAATTGAGCCAAAAAAATATGGAAACGGCCTTTAACCTGGCCTGGGATGCCATTCGTCGGTAACCACCGCTTTTAACCGCCGCCTTTTTAAAAAAATATAGGCTATTATTAAATGAATATTCACTTAAAGAGACTTTTAATCAGCTTGATCTTAACAGGAGCCATTATGACCACCACAGCCCATGCTCTGGACAGCCTGCCCATGCCCAGGCAAAAGGACAATAAGTTCTATACCGATGTCAATCCCCTGACCATGGGGCTTGGCGAGACCCTGTCCACCAGTGTGAAGTTCCTCTTTGAGAAAAACAACCGGATGCCCAAAGTCAGACTGCCGGTTCAGCAGACAGATCTTACGCCGTTCAACAGCCGGGAAAAAGGGACGTTCAACAGCACCTGGCTGGGGCACTCCTCCCTGATGGTTAATATGGACGGGTTCAGGATCCTTCTGGATCCGGTATTTGAGCAAAAGGTATCCATGGTGGGACCCAAACGCTTTAACGGCCAGATTCCCATGGACATGAACGATCTTCCCTCCATTGATCTTGTGATCATCTCCCATGACCACTATGACCATTTGAATAAATTCACCATTAAGGGAATACAGGATAAGGTGAATCTTTTTATCGTCCCACTTGGCGTGGATGCCCATTTAAAATCCTGGGGAGTTCCCCAAGAGAAGATCATTGCCATGAACTGGTGGGATTCCTATGAACCGGCCGAAGGCTTACGGGTTACTGCCTGCCCGTCCCAGCATTTTTCCGGACGGGGCCTGACGGACAGGAACCAGACCCTCTGGGCCTCCTGGGCAATTGAATCCCCGACCCATAAAATTTTCTTCTCAGGCGACTCCGGATATTTCAAGGGATTCGCCACCATCGGCCGTGCCCTGGGCCCCTTTGACATGACCTTTCTTGAGTGCGGGGCCTA
>PIVQ01000540.1 GCA_003354055.1 Desulfobacteraceae bacterium
TTGGCACATCCCACCCCTTTTTTGCCTTCAATGATCTGCCCGCCGCAGACCGGGCAAATCTGGTCTGACAATTCGTTGCCAGGGGATGATGCCGGCTTTGATTTCGGTTTGGAACCTGATTTGGAATCGGTCTTGGTACCGGGTTTGTCACCGGGCTTTGAAAAATCAAAAGAGACCTGCCATTGGCCGTCTGTATTACCGATGACAAGGGAGGCTGAAAAACGCTTTTTTTTCTTTGAGTAAAATCCTTTAAAAGGGCCTGATCTTCTGTACTTCAGGAGGTTGGACGCCATATGGGGGGATATGGTTTTTCCTGCGATTTTTTTCCAGATCACAAATTTACAGGTCTTATCTGCGCAGTTATATGCCTTGCGGCTTTCCAGGATCTCACTGCCGCAGGCGGGGCAGCGGCCGAGAACAGCCTGGGGGAGCGCCTTGAATTCTTTGGTGCCAAAGGGGGCGGTTTTAAGCTCCTCCACAGACCGGGTGACAAAATCTTTTATATTGACCAGAAACTGTGAGTCGGTCTGTTCCCCAAGGGCAATACGGTTCAGGTTCATCTCCCAACGAGCCGTTTCTTCAGGTGAGGTGAGAACTGAAGATACAGGGCAACTCCTTAGGCTGTCCACAAGGTAAGAGCCTTTTTCCGTTGCCACAAGCTTCTTGCCGGCCCGGACAATATACTTTCTGGTGATCAGGGTCTCAATGATCTGGGCTCGGGTGGACTGGGTTCCGATGCCGATATCCCCCCGAAATAGTTTTTTGATGGCGTCTTCCGACACGTACCGGCCCGGATTGGTCATATCCTTCAGCAATAGAGAATCGGTATAATCCGGCGGCGGTTGCGTCTGCTTTTCCTCCAGGTTGATTTTTTTTGCTGTCCCCTGATCCCCTTTGGCCAGGGGTGGCAGATGTCCCTGTGTCTCTTTCTCTTTTTTACTTTCCCCGATCACCTGCCGCCATCCCTTAACAAGAATGACCTTACCCCGGGTTAGGAAAGTTTCATTGCCGAACAGGGTGACCACCCGGGTGTTTTCAAACTGGCAATCCCCGTGAAAGACGGCTGCAAACCTTCTTACCACAAGATCAAAGAGTCTTTGTTCATCCGGTGTTGCCTTCTGGGTGAGGGGTTTTAAGGGAATCAGAGCGTGGTGGTCGGTGAGTTTTGCATCGTTAAACACCCGTTTGTTTGAAAGAGAAACCCGCTGATTCTCCACCCCTGAAAAAATATCGGGCAGGGCCGCAGTCATTTTCCGGATAATTGTCTTGACCATATCCAGGTTCTGGGTGCCCAATACCCTGGAATCGGTTCTTGGGTAGGAGAGACATTTTTTGTCCTGGTATAAGGCCTGGGCGACATTCAGGGTTTTTTTTGCCGGGAACCCGAAGCGTTTATTGGCCTCCTGTTGAAGATCTGTCAGGGAAAAAAGAAAGGGAGGAAGTTCCCGTTTTTTTTCTTTTGTGACGGATTGTACTGTTGCCGGACCGGTTGCCCGGGTCAGATTGTCGTAGAGGGTGCGGGCCTTCGCGGAGCTTGTCAACCTGGTCTCTTTGCCCTTAAACCAATGGCCTGTCCAGCGGCCCTTGTCATTGGCAAATAATATGTTCAGGGTCCAATAGGGTTCCGGGGTAAACTCATCCCTTTGTTTTTTTCGATCCGTCAGAAGGGCCAGTACAGCGGTCTGAACCCTGCCCACGGAAAAGAGATCCTTTAACCGGACCGTGAGCACCCGGGTGCAGTTCATGCCGATGAGCCAGTCTGATACCTGCCTGTAGTAGCCTGCCCGCCAGAGTCTGTCGTAGGCTGAGATGGGCTTGAGATTTTCCATGGTCTGCCGGACAACTTCCGGCACAAGGGCCTGGCTGGTCCAGAATCTCAGGATTCGTGCCTTATCAAGAAATCCCGTCTTCAAAAGAATGGTTCGGGCAATGACTTCACCCTCCCTTCCTGCATCTGTGGCGATGATCACCCGTTCAAAACTCCGCCGGATCAACAGCTCTTTTATGATTTTAAACTGTTTATAGGTCCTTTTGATGGGTTTGTATTCAAAGGTTTTCGGGATCAGGGGCAGGGTGTCAAGTTTCCACTTTTTCAGGGCGGTATCATACTCCTCAGGATCGTACAGGGTCACCAGATGCCCCACGGCCCAGGTAATGACAAAGCCGTTTCCCTCAAAACATCCCTGTCCCTTTTTTTTCACCCCAAGGGCTTTGGCAAAATCAGATGCCACGGAAGGTTTTTCTGTCAGTATTAAATCGGTCATAGTCTGTTTTTGTTGATCATGCCACTTCTAATTTGAGACTTTTTCCCAAAGCTTGGGCGTAGTTTACAAGGGTAGAAAGTCGAATATCTTCGGCATGATTTTCAATTCTTGAAATTGCGGATTTACCAGTGTTTAATTTGTTTGCAACTTGTTCCTGGGTAAGTCCTGCATCAAGACGCGCTTGCTTGAGAAGAGTGCCAATTTTAAACTGCTCATAGCCTTTATCAAAGTTTTGAGCAAATTTTGGGCTCTTACTTTTTCTTTTCACGATATATTTATCAAGGTCATCCATAATTACCTCCTGCTCAAATAATCTTTTTTTCTTTTTTCTGCCAGCTTGATCTCTTTTCTTGGGGTTTTCTGAGTTTTCTTTTGAAAAGAATTTGTCAAAATAATAAATTTATTGTCCTGTATAAATCCAAGAAGGCGAAAAATATTATTTCCAACACGAACTCTTACTTCCCAGATATCATCTGTATTGACCAGTTTCTTAAAATATTTGGTTGAGATATTTTGAGTCTCGCGTACTAATTTCAGAACCCAGGTGATTTTTATGACTTGAGTGTCTGAGAGAGAATCCAAGTGCTCTTCAACAGGACATTTCCCTGAAGCTGTCTTGTAAAATGATATCGATCTCATAAGTCAAAAGTATACAAATATGTGAACTTAGTCAAGTGGTTTAAAAGATGTCGATCAAAAGAGAACGGTGAGTTGAGGGTGGGGGGGGCGAGGGGCCTCGTGAGACCCCGGATGATTGGCCTTTTTGCAGGTTCGGCCTTTTCAGCTGTCCTGCTCCAGTCCGAATTTCTCAAGTTTTCGGTAAAGAGTAGGGCGGCTGACGCCCATAAGGCGGGCTGCTTTGGCTTTGTTCCAGTCTGTTTTTTCAAGGATGGAGATCAGCTCATGTTTTTCTTCGGATTCGGTCCTGGCTGTGGATGTGCCCGGGCCATTGGGGCGGTTAAACCGTATGATCTCAGAGGGGATATGGCCTAAGTCAATGATCTCATCCGTGCAGAGGACAAAACCGTGCTCAATGGCATGTTCCAGCTCCCGGACATTTCCGGGCCAGGCATAGGCGGTAAAGATTTGCATGACCTCGGCTGCGACGGCGCGGATGGGTTTGCTGTATTTTTTTCTGAAATAGTTGAGGAAATGGCCCACCAGTAAAGGGATATCTCCGTGGCGATCTCTTAAGGGCGGCATTCTGATTTCCACCACATTGAGACGGTAGTACAGGTCTTCCCTGAACTGGCCGTTTTGAACCTCTTCCTTGAGCAGGCGGTTTGTGGCGGCTATGATTCTGGTATCAACCTTGACGGGGCGGCTGTCTCCAACTCGTTCAAACTCCCGGTCCTGGATCACGCCCAGAAGTTTAAGCTGGAGCACCGGAGATATTTCCCCGATTTCATCTAAGAATATGCTGCCCTTGTTGCACATCTCAAACCGGCCCACTTTGTTATGGATGGCACCGGTAAAGGCCCCTTTAACATGACCGAAAAGTTCGCTTTCCAGTAGTTGCTCGGCCAGTGCCGAACATCTGACCGTGACCATGGTGTGGGAGGATCGGCCGCTTAAGGCATGGATCTCCCGGGCCACAAGGCTTTTGCCGGTACCGCTTTCTCCGGTAATTAATACGGTGGCATCTGTATCGGCCAGAGCCCGGACCAGGTCAAATACCTTGTCCATTTTATAGGAGTTGCCGATGATCCGTTTGAATTCACTGGTTTCCCGTAGCCTGTTTTCAAGGAGATGAATCCGGGTGATATCCTTTACCACCAGGGCTGCGCCCAGGGATCTTTGGTGCTTGCTCAGCAGGGGGGAGCAGCTCATGGAGATGACCGATTGTGCGCCCCTGGCATCGATAAATGTCTTTTTCTGATGTTTTACAGCCTCTTCCCGGTCCAATACCTGTTCAATGGTTTCCCGGCAGGCGGCCAGAAACGGGTTCCGGCTTTCCCTGATTTTTGTGCCGGTGAGGGGGAGTACCTCCGGGGTATTGGGACCGGGCATATTGGATTGATAGATCTCATAGGCTGCATCGTTGCAGGCAATGATTTCCCGGGTGTTGTCAATGGTGATTATGGCATCGTCGACACTGGCAAACACAGCTTCAAGGTGATTCCGGTAATGATCTTTTTCTGCCCGGATCCGTTCTTTTTCATCCATGAGCTGCTTGTTCTTCAGGGCGGTTCTGCAGACCCGAAGCAGGCTTTCCTTTACAATGGGCTTGACCATATAGTCATAGGCCCCGAGCCGGACCGCCTCGGCAGCCGTATCAATACTGGGTTGGCCCGTAATCATGATCACCGGTGAAAATAATCCCAGTTCATTGACCTTCTCAAGGAGCTTTAAACCGTTGTCGTCTTTGAGAATGATGTCTGAGAAAATAAGGTCGGGCACCTGGGACGCCACCAGGGCAAGGCCGGTTCCGAGATCAGGGGCACAGGCCACCTCATATCCTTCGTTTACCAGAAAGGTTTCAAATGAATACCGGATGCTTTCTTCATCATCGACAACCAGAATTTTTGCGCTCATAGTTTATCTGTCCTTAAAAAAACGTATCAGGATCTCCACATGGGAAGATCCACCATAACTTCTGTCCAGAGGCCGTGGACACTTTGAATATCAAGCTCCCCGTGATGTTCCTCAATAATGCCGTAGCTGATGCTTAGCCCAAGACCTGTGCCCTGATCCGGGGGTTTTGTTGAGAAAAACGGGTTGCAAATTTTTTCCATTATCTTTTTGGGAATTCCGGTGCCATGGTCGCGGACCACAGTTCTAACCATGGGGATGTCATCATTTTCAATAACCGAGCAGGTAATCATGATCTTTTTATCAGCAACCGCCGGATCTGTAACCGCCGGATCTGTAACCGGGTATTTTTTATTCAGGGCATACCTGGCATTTGAGATAATATTTAAAAATATCTGCCGGATCTGATGCACCACAGCTCTGGCAGCGGGCAGGCCCTCCGGGATGTGCATTTCAATTATAATATTTTCTTTTTTCAGCATGGTAGAGGT